>NZ_NTZO01000003.1 GCF_002559405.1 Bacillus sp. AFS001701
TTCTAAATTAAATTTATTTAATTTTATTCTAATAGATCTAGCAATACAGAATAAGTTTGATGAAGCGATAGCCTTCTCGAATTTAACAGAGGAAATAAAACGATACAAATCTGCTGTTAGTAAAAAAGATATTAGTATTTCGAATGAAAACGATCAGATCATTTTTTCGTTCTATTATAATGAAAAAAATGTCTCTGTCGATATCACAGAATGTTTTGAGCATATACCATTAGTCACACATTTAACGAATTTCTCATTTGAAAATTTTACTCTTAAACTTGACGGCATAGGATTTTTTCAAAACATTAATTTATCATCAGACAAAGATATTTCACATCAATTAGTACTTGTTAATCGTAATACTAAAAATCGTTTCATTATTGAAGCTGAAAGAAAATATACAAATAGATATAATACTGCAATCTCTGATTATCATAATGGTGGCTTTTCTTTCAGTATAAATTTATTAGAAATAAACGATTTAGGAAGATACGATTTGTTTCTTGAAACAACTTGTTTTGGAAAAGTAAAAACTAGAAAAATTACTGGTCCAACGAGAACGTTTAAGTTGAAATGTAGAAATTATTATTTTGAAATGAATCATAAAAACTATGAACTAATTTTAGCTCCTAAAAATTTATTTGCATTTAGGTTAAATTCAGGAAGTAAATTGAAACTAGGAATATCAAAAGTTAAACATAATATTCGCAAGAAATTATCAACTATTAAAGAGATAAAAAATAATCGAGGAATAGATAAAGGTAAAAAAATCAGATTATCTATTGCAACGCTTTGTAAAGAATTATCTAGACCATTTTTTAAAGGTAGAAAAGTGATTTTAGTTGGTGAAAAATTAGGCGACACTTTTAATGATAATGGAGCAGCTTATTTTAGATATTGTCGTCAAAATCATCCAAATGAAGATGTTTATTATTTAATTAAGAAAAGTTCAAAAGATTATGAGGAAGTAAAGAAACTTGGAAATGCCATTCCGTTTTATAGCCTTAAACATTTATTTTATAGTATGAACGCAAAATATATTGTAAGTACTGACAATGTAAATATGCTATTACCTTCGAATATTCGTCCACTTAGAAATGCAAAACGAATTTTTGTAGGACATGGGGTTACACTTTTTAAAAAGGTAGACCATGTTTATCATGCTAGAATAGATGTTGCTGATTCAATTGCTTGTGCTTCTGAGTTAGAAAAAGAAATTTTTATGAATCATTTTGGTTTTAACGAGGATCAGTTATTTATTACAGGTTTGCCTAGAACTCAAATTTTAAATAATAACGTTATGGGCAAAAATATACTGTTAACATTTACATGGAGACCATCAATTGGAAATCGAAATGAATTTTTATCAAGCGAATATTACCAGCGTTTGAAGAGTCTTTTTAATAATCAAAAATTATTAACGGCTTTAATGGAAAATAATGTTACTTTAACTATTTTATTACACCCGAGAATGGTAGAATATGTAGATTTACTTGAGGCTGAGCACCCAAATATTATTCTAAAAAAATTCACTGAAATAAATGTAAAAGATTACATCGAAAGCAGTAGTATGATAATAACAGATTATTCGAGTATATTATTTGATTTCATTTTTCTTAAGAAGCCCATTGTAATGTATGGTTTTGATTATTTTATTGGTGATTATGCTGTTAATGAAAAAGATATAAATGAAATGTTACCAGAAGTATTCTATCAAAATGAAGAAGAAGTAGTTGAATCAATCGTTAGTTCAATAAAGTCTAACTTTAAAATTGCATCAGAGCTTGAGCATAAATATGGAAAATTAATTAACACTCATCAAGAAAGTTGTAACTATTTGCATAATCATTTACAATAGTGAGTGCTTATCTGACAGTTGATTCTTGATTTTAAAATCAACTAAAATACTGAAAGAGGTAGTTTCTAAATGAAAATTTGTACAATCGGACTAGGATATATTGGTTTACCTACATCAGCTATGTTTGCAAAACATGGTGTCGAAGTAGTAGGTGTAGATATCCATCAAAGTGTTGTTGATAAATTAAATGCTGGGGAAATTCATATAGAAGAGCCTGGTTTAGCTGAAGTTGTAAAAGATGTAGTTTCAAAGGGGTTATTTAAAGCGTCATTAACACCGGAGGAAGCAGATGCGTTTATTATTGCTGTACCTACACCGAATAATGACGATGAATTCAAATCTTGTGATTTAACATACGTATTAAATGCTGTTAAATCGACTATTCCTTTTTTGCAAAAAGGGAATGTCTTAATTGTGGAATCTACTATTGCGCCTCGCAGCATGGATGATTTTGTTAAACCTTTAGTAGAAGAATGCGGCTTTACCGTTGGAGAAGATTTATTTTTAGTTCATTGTCCAGAACGAGTATTACCCGGACAAATTATGTTTGAATTAATAAATAATAACCGTATTGTTGGTGGCATCACTACAATGTGTTCAGAAGCGGGTGCAAAAGTTTATAGTACCTTTGTAAAAGGTGAGATCATACGTACGGATGCAAAAACAGCTGAAATGTCAAAGCTGATGGAAAATACGTTTCGTGATGTAAACATTGCATTAGCAAATGAATTAACTAAGATCTGTAATACTCTTGATATTAATGTACTAGATGTAATTGAAATGGCTAATAAGCACCCACGAGTTAATATTCATTCGCCAGGTCCTGGAGTAGGGGGACATTGTCTAGCGGTAGATCCGTATTTTATTGTTGCAAAAACACCAGAACTTGCAAATATTATAAATCTATCTCGCGAAACTAATTCTTCTATGCCGAGTTATGTCGTAGAGAATGTAAAAAAATTAATAGGCGATGTTGAGGATCCTAAAGTTGCAGCTTTTGGTGTGACTTATAAAGGTAACGTGGATGATATGCGCGAAAGTCCAGCAATAGATATTATTAAATTATTACGCAATGAAGGAATTAATGTTACAGCTCATGATCCACATGTTGCTAGTTCAGAAAAATTCAAACTCCTTTCTACAAAAGAAGCTGTAAAAGATGCTCATTTAATTTTAATATTAACTGACCATAACGAATTTAAAGCGATGGATTTTGAAGAATTTGCACCATTAATGAAAAATCCAATCGTTTTTGATACTAGAAACTGTGTTAATCCTAATAAAGATTCAAAAATAATATATGTAAATTATGGTAATTTAAACCAAGTAATTAAAGAGAATGTGGTAAATCTATGAACAGTATAAAGACAGTTTTACAGGAACATGCTAAAAACTTATCATTAATTTTTCGTCTTTCATCTTATGAAACACGTAAAGAGTATGCAGATAGCCAACTTGGCGTAATTTGGGTATTTTTAAACCCATTATTTCAAATTGCTGTTTACTGGATAACTTTCGGAACTGGGATAAGAAATGGAGCACCAGTAAATGGTATACCGTTTCTTATTTGGATGCTTTGTGGTATTATTCCGTGGTTCTTTATTAGTGCAGCAATCATGCAAGGTTCAAGTTCTATTTTTAACCGAATCGGTACTGTATCAAAAATGAATTTTCCATTAAGTATCATTCCATCTTATGTAGTTTTATCTAGGTTCAATACGCATTTATTTATGATGGCAGTCTTAATAATCGGTGTAATTATAAATCGAGGAATCGAACATATAAATATTTTTGCACTAATTTATTTTATGATTGTGGGCTTACTATTTAATATCGCACTTGCATTACTTACATCTACTTTATCAACAATGGTTAGGGATGTTCATTTATTAATTCAATCATTAACTAGAATGCTTTTATATTTATCACCTATTTTATGGGAGCCTAAGGGTGCAAATATTTTAACTAAATTAATGAAGTTAAATCCACTCTACTATATTATAGAAGGATATCGTGGCGCCTTATTATATGGACATTCTAATTTGATTTTTTCTAAAATTACTATTTACTTTTGGTGTGTATTGCTAGCCTTTTTCATTATCGGCTCGATTTTTCATGTTAAATTCAGGAAGCAGTTTGTTGATTTCCTATAGAAGGTGAACTGAATGACAAAAAAAGTTGTCTTTAAAAATGTTACAAAAAAATTTAAAATTTATAATAAACCGACTGACAAGCTAAAGGATTTATTCTTTGGTGGAAGAGGCGGAGAATATTTTCATGCGTTAAAAAATATTTCCTTTGAAATTGAACAAGGTGAAATTGTAGGGATCATTGGTTTAAATGGTTCAGGTAAAAGTACAATGTCTAATTTAATTGCTGGTGTAACAATGCCAAATGATGGCGAAGTTGAAGTAAATGGAGTTGCTTCACTAATTGCCATTCAAGCTGGATTAGACAACCGATTGACTGGTTTAGAAAATATTCGACTTAAAGGTTTGATGATGGGTCTTACGATTAAGCAAATTGAAAAAATCACGCCTGATATTATTGAATTTGCGGAAATTGGAAAATTTATTAATCAACCAGTTAAATCGTATTCAAGTGGTATGAGATCTAGACTAGGATTTGCCATCTCTGTAAATATCGACCCAGACATCATGGTAATCGATGAAGCATTATCTGTTGGTGATCCTACATTTACAAAACGTTGTTTAGATAAAATGAATGATTTTAAAGAACAAGGAAAAACAATCTTCTTTATAAGTCACTCATTAGGTCAAGTTAGAAGCTTCTGTACAAAGGGTTTATGGATTCACTATGGAAAATTAGTTGAGTATGGTGAAATAAACGAAGTATGCGATAACTATCAAAATTTCCTAAATGAATATAATAAATTAACACCTGCAGAACGTGCAAAAGATCGTGAAAAAAATATGCAACATAATTAATTATACTTTTAAGGATGCCTAAGTTATCTAACTTAGGTTTCCTTGTATTAAATGTAATAATACTATTAATGAATGATTAAAAACTATAGAGAAATTGTATGAATAAATTTAAAATACTAGGTGATGAATTGTGGAAAATAACAAAGTAAAAAAAGTACGTAAAGCCATTATCCCAGCCGCGGGATTAGGTACTCGTTTCTTACCGGCTACAAAAGCAATGCCAAAAGAAATGTTACCAATTGTAGACAAACCGACAATTCAATATATTGTTGAAGAAGCAATTGAAGCAGGAATTGAGGACATCATTATCGTAACTGGTAAAGGTAAACGAGCAATCGAAGACCATTTTGATATTTCATTCGAATTAGAACAAAATCTATTAGAAAAAAAGAAATATGAAATACTTGAAAGAGTACAAGAGTCTTCAAAAGTAGAGATTCATTATATTAGACAAAAAGAGCCAAGAGGATTAGGACATGCTGTTTGGTGCGCTCGTAAATTTATTGGAGATGAGCCATTTGCTGTACTACTTGGTGATGATATTATACAAGCAGACGTACCAGGTGTTGCACAATTAATTGAACAGTACGAGTTAACTCATTCTTCAGTAATCGGTGTACAAGAAGTTCCTGAAGATGAAGCGTATCGTTATGGTATTGTTGACCCAGTTGAGCGAGATGGACGACGTTATCAAGTACGCAATTTTGTTGAAAAACCAGCAAAAGGAACTCAACCATCAAACTTAGCAATTATGGGCCGTTATTTATTAACTCCTGAAATTTTTGAATTCCTAGAAGAACAAGAAATTGGAGCTGGTGGAGAAATCCAATTAACTGATGCAATTCAAAAGCTGAATAAAATTCAACGAGTATTTGCATACGACTTTGAAGGTAAGCGCTATGATGTTGGTGAAAAATTAGGATTTATTACAACATCGATCGATTTTGCACTTCAACGTGATGATTTAAAGGATGACTTATTAGACTATTTAAAACAAAAAATTGATGAATTAGGCTAATAGATAAATTAGAATGAAAACTTCTAGTCCTTTTAAAACATTTATTAACTATTGGATACCTGTGATCCTTATAGCTGGCATTATCTTTTATTCATCGGCAACACCGTATGAAAAACAAGATATAAGACCGGAAATAAGCCATTTTACATTTTTATATGACCTAATGAAGCATTTTACCTTTGTCCACTTTAACTATGCTGGACATTTAGTAAGTATAAAAGAGCTTGGAGTAGCAGGATTTACAGAGTTCTTTATTCGAAAACTATCCCATTTTACAATCTATCTTCTACTTGCCTTTTTTGCTACAAGATTAGCAAAGCTTTATGTAAACAGAGCCTTTTTAATAGGCGTAATTTTTTCAATCCTTTATGCAGCTTCAGATGAATTTCACCAATCCTTCACTGCAAACCGAACTCCGCTAGTTCAAGACGTAGTAATCGATTCGATCGGAGCACTAATAGGAGCATCTTTATTTTTATTAATAAGTAAGAAACTTAAAGCAAAAGTTCAAAAATCCATTCGAGTTTAATCGAATGGATTTTTTTGTTTGAGACAATAAACGGTAACAAGAAAGAAGTTATTAAGAAAGAAAAACCATTTCCAAAGTGATGAAATAATAAGGGGCAATAGATAAAATGTAAATTAAGTGAACATTATTAATGATAAAAATATTTTTTTGATGATTAAGAAATGATTTTATATATTTGTATGTTTGATAATTTTTATTATAAACAAACTCTAGTTTATAGCTTAGGAATTTTAAATATTGAGAACTAATTTTTAGAAAAATAAGTTCAAATGATTAGTTTATAAGTTAATGTTCGACTTAATTGAAGTAAAAACTGGTTAAAGAACTGTTATTACTCTAAGTAAAAGAAATTAAAACAGTTTTTTAATGTAGACTTATTTTGATGATTAAGTTGATTGTAACGGAGGGATGCTCGACTCCTATGGGAAAAGCGGGAAGGCTGACACCCCGCAGGCGCGCCGAGGAGGCTCAGATCTCGCCCCATGGAAAGCGAGCATCCCGCAGTGGAAATCAACATCACTAAACTCCTTTTACGAAAATCTAATTACTAATTGCCAGGATTGTTTTTCAATAAAATATAAAAATCTTACCTAAATTCAGTTAGATAAGATTTCATATTTCAAAGCTTTATAAAAGTAGGTTCTGTACCTGCTTTCTCTACATAACCGATTTTAACTGGATTCATTTGAATCAATACATAGTTAGGATCCTCGGGACCTTCAAGCCATCTAGACAATTCCTCAGTCCATACTTTCTCTTCAGGACCTGCATTTTCAATTACTTCAGCTCTTGCAAACATCTCTACAAAGTTATCATCTAATCGTTCACCATCATGACCAAGTAGTATATGTACGTTTGGATTCTTTTTTATATCTTCTACCTTTTGTGAATTCTTATTTGTAGCGATATAAGGTGTTAGGCCTTTAAAGAAAAATACCATATAACAACTATGTGGAAAGTCTTCACGAATAGTTGTAAATAGACCTAATTGTTTCGCTTTAAGCACTTTCATAATATTTTCTTGAATCATTTTTAATAACTCCCTCCTAGTTCAGAAGAAGGGAAGGTAGAAATCTATTCTACCAACCGAATCTCCAACATAAGTAATTCTAGTTCTCGAGGTCATAATCCTTTGAGCAATATAAGTAAAAACGAAACTTTTATCCAAGTGATAGATGATTTTTGCCATCAACACTTTAAGTGTTTGTTAATTGTTTTACATTTAAACCTATTTTTTTAAGTCTTTTGCATATGATATTTATAAGGAAATTTATTTAGGAGGTTATTATGGCTCATCGTTTATTTTTTATTGTTACATTTATCGGTGTACCATTATCGGTAATTGGGAGCTTGATGCATTGGAGTGAGATTTTATTATTTATCATTTACTGTTTAACGATTATTGCATTAGCTGGCATTATGGGAAGAGCTACTGAAAGTTTAGCGATTGCAGCAGGTCCGAGAATTGGGGGACTTTTAAATGCGACATTCGGGAATGCGGTAGAGTTAATTATCGCGATTTTTGCATTGCAAAATGGCTTATCGGAAGTAGTGTTAGCATCATTAACAGGTTCTGTAATAGGAAACTTACTACTTGTAGGTGGACTATCCTTTTTTATTGGTGGTTTAAAATATAAACGTCAAAGCTTTAATGTTTACGATGCGAGACATAATTCAGGATTATTGATTTTTGCGGTAGTACTAGCCTTTGTCATTCCTGAAATTTTTTCAGTTAAAATGACTGCAAATGATAAAATGACACTTAGTGTAGGCGTTTCGATTGTTTTAATGGTTTTATATCTAGCAGCACTTTACTTCAAATTAGTTACACATCGTGGGGTTTACGTAGCTAAAAATCAAGAGATCATAGAAGAACATGAAGAAGCTGAGTGGAAAACAGGGAAAGCCATGATTATTTTAGCGTTAGCTACTGTAGCTGTTGGATATGTTTCAGAGAAGCTAGTTCACACGTTTACGACAGTGGGCGATAAGTTCGGATGGACTGAATTATTTATCGGTATAATCGTTGTTGCAATTGTTGGTAACGCTGCTGAACATGCGTCTGCAATTGTGATGGCATATAAAAATAAAGTAGGGGTTTCGGTAGAAATAGCCGTTGGTTCATCATTACAAATTGCCATGTTCGTAGCGCCAGTGTTAGTGATTTGTTCATTGTTTATTGGGGAAAGAATGCCATTAATATTTTCCATGCCAGAATTAATTTCGATGATTACTTCCGTATTTTTAACAATTGCGATTATGAATGACGGAGATACAAACTGGTTTGAAGGGTTAACCTTATTAGCTGCTTATTTGATTATGGGGATCGGTTTCTACTTACTATAAAAACATAAATTGAAGGTGGTAATACTTGAAAATAATAATAAGAACTCTATTTTATTTAATTGGATTACTATTTTTAACTTTAGGAATTAGTTTAGCGATTAAAGCTGGACTTGGAGCTAGTGCATGGGATGCATTAGCTGTTGGTGAGTCGAAAACCTTTGGCTTATCTGTTGGAAATTGGATTATCATTAACTCATCAATACTGTTGTTTGTAAATGCTTTTTTGCAAAAGAAAAGACCGGATTGGCTTGCTGCGATTACGTTTATTTTGATTGGACGATTTCTTGATTTTTGGCTAACTGTAGAGTCTGAACATTTATTTGATTCAAATATGGTCACTAGATATATTCAATTAGTACTAGCTATTTTAAGTATGACTATAGGTATTGCGGTTTATTTGCAAGCAAAGTTTCCCTTAAGTCCAATAGATGATTTAATGATCTCGCTAAATAAACGGTTTGGAGTAAGTTTAGGCGTGGCAAAAACGATTGGTGAAGTGTTTGCCTTAGTATTGGCATTTCTTTTAAAAGGTCCAATTGGAATTGGAACCGTCTTAATTACTTTCAGTATTGGACCTATTTTGCAGAGGCTAAGAGGTCCAATTGAGAAACTATATATTAAGCTGAGTTCATAGCAAAATTTTTCAATTTAAGGAATACATATATTTACATAAACTGTTCATGCTAAGAGTAATAATTTCCTTATTTGTGAAAGGGGCATGAATATGTCTAAATGGTTAAAGCCATTCGTTCTTGTTAATATAGCTATTTTAATTATTTCTTTAAATAATGGACAAACAATTTTTGCAGCTCATTCAGATATTAAAGTACCACGTTCTGCTGCAAATGTAACAAAAGAAAATACTTACCCAAATCCAACTCAGGATCTGCCAGAACTTCAACCAGGCGGATTAGCTAAACAGTTATTAGATTCATCAAATGTAAAAATTGAGAATCCAAATCTAATTCGTATGTTTAATGAATCATATGTCAGCAAAGCACCATTTGCAATAGGGTATAATGCGAAAATTTTCTTAGGAGTTTGGCCCTTAAATTACGAGTCAAATGAGACAACAATCAATTGGCAATATAAAAAAATTAATACAAACTTTCTAGATAATCGTGGAGAAAAAGCGTACAGACGAATAAAATACTACCAAAATTCGCAACAGATTGTTAAAGGTGGATTAACTGCTAAAGTAAGGAATGCAGATGATGTGATTAATTTAATGATGCATGATGCATCAGAGAAAACAACTCTCCCACTTGCATTCCAAACAGTAGTTGGAGCTGGAACTAAAAACGAGAGAGTATATAATGTACCACCAAAGCAACTCGGCTATTTATATGCTTATGCTCCTGCAGTTAATGAAAAAGGAAAAGTCACATTTGGAGAAGTGTACCTAATCTTAAAAGGTAATAAAAGAACTCTACAAGTTAAAAATGTAGTATCACAAGGTGTAGGTGCATGGATTCCTGTTCAAGATTATGTTTCATTTGGTTATTTTGCATCACCACACCCTAGATAATAGAGAGATCCACAAGGTAGATTATTTTCCTTGTGGTTTTTTGTTTTAAGTACACAAAAAAACATGCCATAATTATGACATGCTCTTTTTCAAGGATTTAATTTCCCTTTAAAATCTTAGTACTTCTATTCGAAAAATCAGTTTCAGGATAATAGCTGTTTTTTACAAGAATATTAGGTCCTAAGCATTTAACTGCTGGACAATGACAGCTTAGTTCATTTGCAGTTTTTGATAATGTCCAAGTATCATATGCTTCTTGTAGTGTATGGGTTTGAATATTACCTAGATGAGGTACATCACCGAAGTCAGTAACGATGATGCTACCATCAAATACATTTACATTTAAGCGAGAACGACCATCAGGGTCATTTCGTAATGTTACATTTTTACTATTATATAATCTCTGAATGATGTCTAAATCGTTTTGATCATCGCTACATGGATAAAATGGTAGAGTACCAAATAGCATCCAAATATTTTCATCACGTACATCAAGTAAAGTCGAAATTGCTTCGCGTAGCTCTGATTTTGTCAGGACTTCTAATGTACTTGCGAAATCGCTGGCATACATAGGGTGAACTTCGTGCCTTTGACATTTCATTTCTTCTATAATTTGACGATGGATTTTTTCTAAGTATGGAAGTGTACGTTTGTTTAACATTGTTTCAGCGGATACCATAACTCCAGCATCAGCCAGTCGTCGGCTGTTTTCAATCATGTTTTCGAATAATTTAGCGCGCTGCGCATATGTCGGCTTACGTTCCATCATCGCAAATCCTGCTTCTACAAATTCATCAACAGTTCCCCAGTTATGAGAGATATGTAGCACGTCTAAATAAGGAATTATTTTTTCGTATCTTTCAAAATCTAATGTTAGATTTGAATTAATTTGAGTACGTACGCCACGTTCATGTGCATATTTCAATAAAGGCACAACATATCCGTTCAACATTTTATTTGAAAGCATCGGTTCTCCACCAGTGATACTAATGCAACGAAGCTTCTCTATCTCTTCTAAGCGATTTAAAACTAGCTGGGTAGGTAGTGGATTTGGATCCTTAGGTTGTAAAGTATATCCGACAGCACAATGCTCACAGCGCATATTACAAATCGTTGTAGTCGTAAACTCTACATTTGTAAGCATGTTCTTACCATACTCTTCAACATCTAAATATGCTTCCCAAGGATCATATGTAGGTGTTATTTGTTGTAATAATTTTTTCATGTGATTACTCCTTTAGGTACAAAACTGCACCCATAAGTATTAGACTAATTTAATTTTCCTCAACTATTATAAGAAAGAAAGTGAAACCTTGTATAGGAATAACTTCCTAAAATTTAAAAAAATGTCGAAAGTTTACGATATATAGGAGAATAAGGGTATAATATTACTAGCAATTGTATTAGAAAGGACGATCATTTCATGTCAAACACAGAACAATTATCCTATATTAAAGAACGTTTTAATTCAGTAATGGAAACAATCGAATCATTAGAAGCTGAAGAAGTGAGCTTAGAAGAGCTAGATCAATTATTATCAGTTTTAGATGACTTAGAAAGTAAATGTCGTGAAGTAAATCGCCCAGATTGAGTCCATTGTAATGGGCTTTTTTTATTGGAAAGCAAACAGAATGTGTACATTGTTTAATTGTTAACTATAGAAATAGCTAAATATTTGCCCAAATCAGAAACTAATTCTGAAGGGCTTTTTTTATTCCGTTTATTAAAAATTGTATTATAATGAAGAGGGGAACATTCAGTATTTTTATAAAGGGTTTTAAGGGGGAGCATGAATGCAACACATACAGGAAAGTATTTATCAATTAATTGTAGAAACATCAACAAATCTACCAAAAGACGTACGTAAAGCAATCAGACAAGCTAAAGCAAGTGAAACTGCAGGTACAAGAAGTGCCATCGCATTGGAAACGATTACAAACAATATCATGATGGCTGAAGGCGATGTTTCACCAATTTGCCAAGATACTGGTATGCCAACTTTTAAAGTGAAAACGCCAGTTGGGGTAAACCAACTTGTGATAAAAGAAGCAATTTATGCTGCTATTGAACAAGCTACAAAAGATGGTAAACTTCGTTCTAACTCTGTAGATTCTTTATTTGGTAAAAACAGCGGAAATAACTTAGGACCAGGTACTCCAGTTGTTAAATTTGAGCAACATGAGAGTGAGTATATCGATATTCGCCTAATCTTAAAAGGTGGCGGATGTGAAAATAAAAACATCCAATACAGCTTACCATGCGAACTTGAAGGGCTTGGAAAAGCAGGTCGTGACTTAGATGGTATCCGTAAATGTATTTTACACAGCGTATACCAAGCACAAGGACAAGGCTGTAGCGCAGGTTTCATCGGAGTTGGTATTGGTGGAGACCGTACTAGCGGTTATGAGCTTGCTAAAGATCAATTATTCCGTTTATCTGATGATGAAAATTCAATTCCAGAGCTTAAAGCAATGGAAGATTACATTATGGAAAATGCGAACAAGCTTGGCGTAGGAACAATGGGCTTTGGTGGAGAAACAACTCTACTTGGCTGTAAAATCGGTGTAATGAACCGACTACCTGCGAGCTTCTTCGTATCAGTAGCTTATAACTGCTGGGCATTCCGTCGTTTAGGAATGAAAATCAACCCTGAAACTGGTGATATTTCAGAATGGTTATATCGCGAAGGCGAAGAAATTAGCTTTACAAATGAAACGGATGAAACGACTGAAGCACCACGCGAAGTGAAATTAGTAGCTCCAATTACAGAAGAACAAATCCGTGATTTAAAAGTTGGAGATGTCGTTTCAATTAGTGGCATGATGTACACAGGACGCGACGCAATTCATCATCATTTAAAAGACCACGATTGTCCAGTCGATTTAAATGGACAAATTATTTACCACTGTGGACCTGTAGTATTAAAAGATGAAGAAGGCAACTATCACATTAAAGCAGCTGGTCCAACAACAAGTATTCGTGAGGAGCCATACCAAGGCGATATCATGAAAAAATTCGGCATTCGCGCTGTAATCGGTAAAGGCGGAATGGGTGCAAAAACATTAAAAGCTCTAGAAGAACACGGCGGCGTTTATTTAAATGCAATTGGTGGAGCAGCACAATACTACTCACAATGTATTAAAGAAGTAAAAGACGTAAACTACCTAGAGTTTGGTATTCCTGAAGCTATGTGGCACTTACAAGTTGAAGACTTCAAAGCAGTCGTAACAATGGATTCTCATGGTAATTCATTGCATAAAGATGTGGATAAGAGTTCACTTGAGAAATTGGCTACTATGGCTGAGAAGGTATTTTAATTATTGGGTTTTATGAGGCAATGTCATTTTTTTGGCATTGCTTTTTTGTTGGGTATTAGAGCTGCAAATAAGAAGACTGCAAATAAAAATGTGGTTGTTGCAAATAAAGGAATGTAGACTGCAAATAAAGATGCGGATAGTACAAATAAAGGAAAAGAACTGCAAATAAGTAGTTAAATCATGAAGAAAAAGTCTAATTTTAGGGTAAATTAATGGTCCTAAGTCCAAAAAAGTTCAGGCCAAATCGAAAAACGAATCCGCATCTGCTTTTCATCAAAAATCCTTGTTAGAAAAATTTAGTTTTATATCAAAAGTGCAGTATTTCTTTTCATATTTCTAATTTATTTACAGATACTATTTTTAAGTGAGGTGAATGAATTGAAAAAAATTATTGTATATATTCTTACTTTCTTTTTAGTATTTCCTAGTACAACATTTGCTTATAGTAATGCGCCACATGGCTGGGGGATTGTTCCTGCAAAAAATGAGACTCCACCTGATGCTGGTGTGGAACTTAATAAATTGTTATCAAATACGGGGTCAGTTTATTTAGGGGATACTACAAAAAAAGATGTTTATTTAACTTTTGACAATGGTTATGAAAATGGCTTTACACCAAAGTTTTTGGATGTTCTAAAGAAGCATGGTGTTCACGGGACTTTTTTTATAACAGGGCATTATATTAAGGAAAATCCTGAATTGGTGAAACGAATGGTTAATGAGGGGCATATAGTGGGAAACCATTCATGGAGTCATCCTGATATGACAACGATTGGTGATCAAAAGATTATTGAGGAATTGGAACAAGTAAAAATGGCATACCAGGAATTGACTGGCAAATCAGACATGAAATATTTCAGACCTGCAAGAGGAGTTTTTAGCGAACGTACATTGAAACTAGTTAATAAACAGGGATATGAAAATATTTTCTGGTCATTGGCATATGTTGATTGGAAGGTTGATCAACAAAGAGGTTGGAAATATGCTTATGATAATGTGATGAAAATGATTCATCCTGGAGCAGTTATATTAATGCATACTGTATCGAAGGATAATGCAGAAGCGATGGATGCAATTATTACTGGCCTACATAAACGAGGATATCAATTTAAAAGCTTAGATGACTTAATGATGGAGAGAAGCGGATTTGATCCAAGCTTTTATCTACCTAAAAAATAATAAGCTAATGATTAAGCAGTTTTATTAACTGCTTTAATCATTAGCTTTTTTACACTTAACGGTTTGCGATTGCTTCGTAGTTTAGTTTAGCATGTTGCTTTGGTGTTTTGATGACAAATGGATTTTCGACTGTATTTTCTAGGAATTGTTTATCTTTATTAGCGAATTTTTTTATTCCGTTAAGAACTTGCTCTTCTTCAGTTACAACTTCTCCAAAAAGTAAGTCTTGTGTAATTGGTCCTTGGTTGTAATGCTCATAATAAAATCGCTTATAGTCAAACTGATAGAAAATAACTGGTTTTTCCATATATGAAAAATCAAATGAAACTGTTGAGTAATCAGTGATTAATAAATCTGATCTTTTTAATAGAGATTGAACAGTTTCTTCACCTTGACGGATTACCTTTATCCTTTTATGGAAATCTGGAACATCCTTCATATAAATTTGAGTCTGGTAGTGCGGATAGAAAATAATATTTAAATCATTTTTTTCTAAGATTTGATGTAACTCGGGATTACTAAGTAAAGAAAAATAACGGTTAAAGTATTCAGAGTTCATTAATTGCTGAGTACTTTTATTCCAGTTTCTCCATGTTGGCATGATTAAAATGGTTTTGCCATTCCCTGTATTTTCAAGCGCATCCCATCTAGCCAATCCTGTAACGGCAACTTCATTTTCAGCATAACCGAATTCGTTCACAATATGATCCTTTTCAAAATCAGATGAAACGATAAATAATGAATAGCCCATTCGATTTTTATTCAGTACATGATTTACACGACTAACTCCAATAACGCCATGTTGAATAAGGATTTTTTGATTTTGCTGCCACTCAGGATGACATTTTAAAACTTGTAAGTACTCGTGCGTATACATGTTGGCACGCTCTGAATAGGCATTAATTGTTTTATCACAAGTTAATAAGTAAAGAGTGTGCTTTAAACTTCCATATTGTACAATGTTTCCGAATTCTTTTATATATTCGTAATCCTTTGCCTTTTTATCAATCAAATAGTAACAGTTATCTCTTATTTTATTTTGTTGAATGTACTTGAATAAATGGTAAGAATTATCTTGTGCCGTATCTTTTCGTTCTCCAATTAACCAAATATGCTTATTTCGATAGTATCTTTGGGTTAAGCGGTAAAGGTAAAAAATAAGGAATGACTTCCATTCTCTTCTTAGTACAAGTAACCCAAATTCATAAACGATATCACGGAATGATTTTTGGATTTTTGTTTTTAATTTTCCAAGTAGGCCTGTTTTTTTGATTCGAATGTGTAAATTTTTCTTTGGAAAATAAGGTACGATACTATGTGTTTTAGTTGTAGCTGGTTTTGAATTTGCCTTTGTTGAAAAATAGAATATATGAAGTGGTTTTTTTAATGAAATATCTCCAACTGTTACTGAGATAAACACTTCATATTCCCCATCAGGTAATATTTTACTTAGCTCAAGTGTAGTTGTTTTATAGCCACCATCGCTATAATTGATACTATTTTTTGAGAAAAGATAGGACAAATCAGATCGCTCAAGTGTTTCGAGTGTAACTGTAATTAGCTGCCCATTTGATTTATTTTTAAACTGTAATTCCTTAATAGAATCTAAATTATTAATTTCCTCGATAAATGCGAAGCCACCAACTTGCAAGCGGTCACCGCGTAACGAAAGGATTTCAATTTTTTGATGTAAATTAAATTCCTTAATTTCCAGGTATTCTTTATATTTCGGAAAATACTTTGCAAAATAATGATAATATTTTCCCTCTATCATCACTGCTCCTTTTTGTAAGGTACGATCTGATAATAGAGTCATTAATAAATGAAATTCTTCTGGATTTTGATTAAGAAAAATAGTATAAAATACTTTACTAATTTTAGAAGTATTATTTTCCATCAGTTTTTCAGATAAGTTTTTAGCAAAATCCGATGAAATCCTTAAAAGTTCATTGTACTGTTCAGAAGGGAAATAATATGCCTTTGTCAGTAAAGACGTTAAATAATAATCCCATAATTTTTTCTCAACATGCGAGTAATGAGAGGTGATATTTTTCAGATTATAATAGTTTATTAATTCAGTTTGAGTAACGAGAAGGTTATCAAAAAATTCTAACGTACTAGTTTGTTTAATAACATCACTGTTTGTTAAATCTCTCACTTTTATGACGATATCTGAAGTTACGTAAACTTTATTTGAACAAATAAAAGATTGTTGGGTAAATAATAAATCTTGTTGTTCAGTTAATAGCTCATTGAATTGCAATTGATTGTCGATTATTAAACTTCTTTTAATCATCATATTTTTAATAGAAGGATTTAACAGAAGTTCTGGATGTTTATGAAACTCACGTATTGTTGGTAAATCTTTTTTTATGATTGATTTTAATTCATGGTGCTCCCATTTTCTTGTACCATTGAATAATTGTATATTTCCTAAAGCAATATCAGTATCATCCTTGATTGCACCGTTATATAAATTTTCATAGGCTGAAGGATTTACAATATCATCCGCATCGATAAATGCCACAAATTCTCCAGTAGCTTCGTGTAATCCTATGTTACGTGCTTTGTTTTTTGTCATTAGCTCTAATGATATAAAGCGAATATTTTTATGTGAATTCGAATATTTCTCAATTATTTCTTTACTATTATCAGATGAACCGTTGTCTATAATAATCGTTTCAATATCAGTTAATGATTGACCTTGTATACTGTTTAGGCAATCTTTTAAGACATCTTCATGATTATGTGCAACAACGACTACACTAACTTTTGCTTTTTCCATAATAGTCTTACCTCACTAGTCTCTACTTTCAATTAAATAGTTTATCATAAATTATAACCTAATGCGTCTTCGAAAGAACAGAATTTACGAATGGTAAGTAGGTATCGTACTTGTATTATCTCCAATTATGAATAGAGATATCAGACTGCCCGCCAAGCGCTCGCTTTCTTCGTTGCTTCGCCTGTTGAGCGGTGCTCATTACCGTTTAGGGTAATTCCGCTCCTCACCAGACTTCGCGCCTCGAAAGACAAGCGCTTGCAATCAGTCTGATAATCAAGTTTTTAGTTATTTGTCTTCACACTGTTATCTCTAATTATTTAAAGAGTTTTTAAGGGTGAAGAGAGTAGCTCCAAATAAAAAATGATAAAAAAAGATTCAAATTATTTTTATTCAACACTTGACTTTGATAATGATAATCGTTATCATTTAAGTATGGCAAATATCAATACCGCTGTAGCGATGTTTGATAAGTTTTGAAACCTGATTGGACTTGAAAGTTTCCCCATTCCCTTAAAATTTAATGTGTCAAAGAAAGCTTGACTAGTCCCCAAGCTTTTTTTGTACTTTTCTACACACCTAAACTAGAGATCATTCTCTAGTTTTTTTGCGTTTCACACAAATTTTCTTAAGCGGTACTTGTTATGCTATAATACACTTCAGAGTAATTAAGGAGGAACGGGTGAATGTGGAAGGAAGAGGTTGCTTTAGAGACACCATATCAATGGGAAGAAGTTTTAAAGAGATTAGAGCATGAGCCAACATTTACAGTGCATTCTGCTGAAAAGCGGTTAAGCATTCCATTGTATATTGATGGGGATCAAGCAGTTGTAAAGGTTAAGAAAATAAATGATGCTCCGGTTCAGTTTGAAGTCATTAGTGAACATGAAAATAAAGAGAAAATTCTCGAAGAAGTCGCTACTATTTTGCAGTGGCAAACAGAATTTGAAGAACTACATCATCATTTAAGACAAACTACAATTTCTCCTCTAATTGACCTTTTTGGACATACACCAATTACCGTTTCAAATGATCCTTTTGCCTGTTTAATTACATGTATTATTCATCAACAAATACAGCGTACATTTGCAATCCAAGTAACAAAACGATTTGTTCGAATGTATGGTGAAAGAATTGGTAATTCATGGTTTTTTCCATCTCCTGAAATAATTGCTAATTTATCAATAGATGAATTAAGAGATTTACAGCTTAGTACTAGAAAAGCTGAATATATGATTGGAATTGCTAAAGCTTGGAGTGAAGGGGTTTTAAGTCATCAAGATTATCGGACATTATCATCAGAGGACATTTCAAAGGAGTTAATCAAGCTTAAGGGAGTCGGTCCTTGGACAGTTGAAAACTTCTTATTATTTGGTCTAGGTCGAAAAGATATTTTCCCGGTTGGTGATGTTGGAATTCAAATCGCACTTCAAAAGCTTTTAAATTTAGATGAAAAGCCTTCGAAAGAAATAATGGATTATGTAAAAGAGCAGGTTTCTCCGTTTGGAAGCTACGCGGCCCTTTATCTTTGGAAGAGCATAGAATAATGGAGTTGTATATATGAGCAATCAGTTAGAAAATAAATTAGAAGTAGGCCAATCTTTTCCTATAACAATCAAACGTATTGGGATTAATGGTGAAGGTGTCGGCTACTTCAAAAGACAAGTAGTCTTCATTAAAGGTGCATTACCTGGTGAGGAAGTAGTAGCAGAGGTAACGAATGTACGTAACGGTTTTGCTGAAGGGAAAATTCAACGTATTCGAAAAACATCACCAGATCGTGTAGAGCCGACTTGTAAAATCTACGAAAAATGTGGTGGCTGTCAAATTCAGCATGCATCTTATGAGGGACAACTTCGATATAAACGCGACATTGTCATCCAAGCAATGGAAAAGTATGCGAAAGATTTACTAGAAAAAACACCAATTAAAGAAACAATTGGTATGGAAAATCCTTGGAATTATCGAAACAAAAGTCAGCTTCAAGCTGGGCTAGAAAAAAATAAAATCATCGCTGGATTATATACACAAAACTCTCATAATGTTGTAGATATTGGCCATTGCCCGATCCAACACGAGGATTTAAATAAAATTACAGGTAAAGTGAAGAAAATTTTAACTCGATTAAATATCCCTGTTTATAATGAACGAAAAAATAAAGGGGTAATTCGAACAATCGTAGCGCGAGTTGGTTTACGTACAGGTCAAATCCAATTAGTACTTGTAACTGGAACGAAAGATTTTCCTCAGAAAAATGAACTAATCAGTGAAATTAAAAAGCGAATTCCTGAAGTGACAAGCTTAATGCAAAACATTAATAATCAAATGACTTCAGTGATCTTTGGTCGCGAAACTGTTTATTTATCAGGAGAAGAAGTAATTGAAGAAAAGCTTGGAGACTTATCATTCGAACTTTCGGCAAGAGCGTTTTTCCAATTAAATCCTGAACAAACAGTTAAGCTATATGATGAAGTCAAAAAAGCAGCGGCACTTACTGGAACAGAAAAAGTCGTAGATGCTTATTGTGGAGTAGGGACAATCGGACTATGGCTAGCAAAAGACGCAAAAGAAGTTCGAGGCATGGACGTAACGAATGAAGCAATCATCGATGCGAAAACAAATGCCCTAAGCCATGGCTTTACAAATACTCATTACGAAGCAGGTAAAGCTGAACAAGTATTACCGAAATGGTTAAACGAAGGTTGGAAACCAGATGTTATCATAACGGATCCACCGAGAACTGGTTGTGATGAGGAGTTTTTAAATACGGTATTAAAGATTAAACCGAAGAAATTAGTATATGTTTCTTGTAATCCTTCTACTTTAGCTAGGGATTTAAAGGTATTGAGTAAGAGTTATGATGTCAAGTATTTGCAACCTGTTGATATGTTTCCGCATACTGCTCATGTTGAGTGCGTGGCTGAACTTGTTTTAAAAATTAAATAATACAAAATAAAAGGCAGCGGAAATTAGTACGTTGCCTTTTTCTTCTTTTAAGAGATTTGCCAAACTGAAGTGTTTTAGGGTCAGTTTTTTAGTTTTTCAGATTCAAAAGTTTTTATTCCTTCCATTCTTTCAAAATTCATCCTCCTAGCTCCAAAAAGTTTAATCTTCATAAATAAAAAATAAGATTTAGGGAATATTTACCACTATGGACTATTTTTCGAGTTACATAGGAGGTTTATATGATACTTAGTAATGAACAATTAAAAGAAAGAGGACGTGAGTTTGCTTTAACTCAGGAAATTTTTGTGAACAATTTTTTAATTGTTCGTTATTGGCCAGGATTTCGAAAAGATATGGCTAATCTACATACGTTTGCAGAAAAACTGAGTAACAATAAAGTGAATTGTAGGCAACCAGCGGAAGACTGGCTACTAGATCACATTAATTTTATAGAGACTCAAGCTCAAGAAGTGTTAAGTAAGCTGCCACGGGAAACACTACATAAACTACCAAAATTAAATTCTACTGGGATGCCAAGAATATATGCACTTTGCAATGATTACTTAGAGCATGTGGGTGGTCGATATGAGGTCAACTCATTTGAAGGGTATATAAAAGCCTACCAAGAGGTATCTGTTCTAAAAGATCTAGAATGCTGGGCTTTGCCAAGTGCTATGCGAGTTACTTTAATACGCCGTTTGTCTGGAGTGATGGTTGAAGTACAACGTCGTCACGAAATATGTGATTCTATTACTTCAATTCTTGAAAAAATAACAAAGTTATCAGACGATAAAATTCGAATTTTATTGGATAGAGAAGCAAGTAAAAAACCGTTTGGTCCAATTGAAATTGTACATTTAGTGAGACATTTGAGCGAATTGGAACCGAATATGCATATCGTTCATGACTGGCTTGCAGCTCACATAGAGAATAGTGAATCTAGCATTGAGCAGATTGTTTCGTTTGAGAACCAATTGCAAGCAGACTTGCAAGTAAGTTGTGGGAATTTAGTTCAAAGCTTGCATAAGTTAGAGCGACAGCCATGGAGATTAACATTTACAAAAATTTCACATCTAGAACAATTTTTACTCTCTGATCCATCAACTATCGATTATAAAAGTTTAGATTTAGACAGTCGAGACATAATTCGTGGACGTGTTGCAGAGATTGCAAACCAGTTAAAAGTACCAGAAATTTTAGTAGCTGAGACAGCACTACATCTGGCCAAATCGAAAATAGTAGAGCCGGATCAAACAAATGTAATGCCGAGAAAGGCTTATATTGATTATTATTTGTTTGATGCCCAAGGAAACATAGAAATACGTAAAGCACTTTTGAAGAAAACTAGACCACGTATTCTTCCACAAATATCTTTACGAAAACGACCATTGTATTTGTATTTATCAACTGTAGCTTTATTGTTTATTGGAATATTGGTTCTCTCTGGTGGATGGATAACAGCTGGGGGATTCTTTCGACCTTTATCGTGGATAGCGATAATAGTAGCTCTTGTATTACCTGTTAGTGAGTGGGCTATAACGATTGCCCATAAATTAATTTGTCGATATAGTCGCACTGTAAAACTTTTAAGGTTTGATTATTCAGAAGAACTTCCGGAAGATGCTAGTACAATGGTCGTTATTCCAGTTATATGGTCAAACACCAAAGATGTAGATGAAGTAGTGGATCAACTTTTAGTTCATTATCTTGCAAATCGTCAAAATAATATTTATTTCGGTATTTTAGGTGATTTTACAGATGCGTTGACTGAATCAAAAGCTGAAGATCATGAACTATTGACATATGTTACTTCAAGGATCGATGCATTGTGTAAGGAATATGGGGAAGATAAATTTTTCTTATTTCACAGATCCCGACTTTACAATCCAACAGACAATCTTTATATGGGATGGGAGAGGAAACGTGGAAAAATAGTAGAGTTTGTTGAGTTATTGACTGGTAGTGATAATTCTAGTTTTACAACAATTCATGGAGATAAAGATATATTAAGGAAGATTCGATATGTTTTTACAATAGACCAAGATACCCAATTACCAATTGGAGTTGTTGGCCGAATGGCTGGGACCATTCATTACCCGTATAATCGACCACGATTAAATGCAGATGAAACACGCGTAATTGAAGGTTTCGGATTATTACAACCACGAGTAGGCGTGAGTTTTGACTCAACACAAAAGTCACGCTTTACTTCTTTATGGGCAGGGGAGCCAGGAATTGACCCGTATTCTTTTGCCGTATCAAACGTATATCAAGATTTGTTTGGTCATGCAATTTTTGTGGGTAAAGGTATTTTTGATGTAGAATCATTTCAAAAAACCTTGGTAAATCGGATACCGGATAATCATGTACTTAGTCATGATCTATTAGAGGGTGGGTTTCTTCGAGCAGGACTAACTTCTGATATTGAAGTTGTTGAGTCGTATCCGAGTTCCTTTTATTCATTCCAACATCGAGAGCATAGATGGATCCGAGGAGATTGGCAACTTATCAAATGGTTAGGAAAAAATTGTGTAGATCGTAATGGTGAAAATAAACGAGTTGATTTATGTGGATTAACACGTTGGCACATTATTGATAATTTGCGCCGCAGTCTACTTGCACCAGCTCTTTTACTAATTGCCTTACTAGGATTTAGTGTATTACCGGGTAAAGCTTGGGTTTGGGAAACAATCGTACTTTTAACTGTTTTTCTTCCCTTTCTTTTTTCACTTTTACATGGTGCAATTGGGAGAGGAAGCATTCGTGCAATAAAGATTAATTTTATGCAGAATCTGGTTAAATTTGTAACATTGCCGTTTACATCGGTTCTTGTAGTAGATGCTACTTTACGAACTCTTTACCGGCTATACATTAGCCGACGTAATTTGCTAGAGTGGGTCACATTTGCTCAGACTAGTAACAATCCTGCTACCAAAAGAGTCTTTATGTACGAGTCTATTGGATATGCAGTAATTATATTGTTTGGTCTATTGGCATGGTTTTCCAAAGGTACTTTAAATTACATATTTGGTACTGTGGAACTAATTATGTGGTCTTTAGCAAGGCCAATCATACAGCAATTAAATCGACCGTTAAAAGTTGAAAGTAGAGTTTGGTTGGATAAAGCACGTGCTGAATTAAAGGAATTAGCATTTCAAATTTGGTCGTTCTATGAAAAATATGTTACATCAGAAGAATCTTGGCTACCACCTGATAATGTACAGTATCTATCAAATGAAACCGTTGCCCATCGAACATCGCCAACAAATATTGGACTATATTTAACTTGTGTTGTAGCCGCTCGTGATTTAGATTTTATTGATACATCTAAAATGCTTGATCGAATCGAATTATCGATGAAAACCATTTCTAATATGGAAAAATGGAATGGACATCTGCTCAACTGGTATGATACATGCTCTGCAAAGCCGCTTTCTCCTCGATATGTTTCCACTGTTGATTCAGGAAACTTTATTGCTTATATGATGGTAGTAAGACAGGGACTAATAGAATGGAAAAAAAGAGAAGAAGAATTTCAATCTCGTATTGAAAATATTATTATTGAAATTAATCAACTCATTGAACTGACAGATTTCAGATGCCTATATAACAATGATGAACGCTTGTTTAGCCTTGGTTATCACGTTGACTCAAATCATAAAGATACGATTCTATACGATTTACTTGCTTCAGAAGCTAGGCAAGCTAGTTTCGTAGGGATTGCACTTGGTCAGATTCCTGTTTCTCACTGGTTTACACTTGCTCGTACTATGACAATTTTTAATAAGAAAAAGACACTATTGTCTTGGTCGGGAACAATGTTTGAGTACATGATGCCAAGCTTGATTATGCGGACACTTAAAAATACCATTTGGGAATCAACTTATCGAGGAGCTATTTATCGTCAACGCCAATATGCAGATAAATATCAACTCCCGTTTGGTATATCAGAAAGCGGATATTACGCGTTTGATTATCAATTAAATTATCAATATCGTGCATTCGGTGTTCCAGGGCTTGGACTTGAACGAGGTTTAGAGCGAAACCTGGTGTTAGCACCTTATGCAACCATTATGGCTATTCCATATGCAGGTGATGATGCTCTTTTGGCACTTCAAAAATTTAAAGAATATGGTGCAAAAGGTGAATATGGCTTTTATGAAGCTGTTGATTTTACAAAAGCTAGAATGCCTAAGGGGCAAGATTATAAAGTAATACAAAGCTTTATGGCACATCATCAAGGTATGAGCATGTTAACCCTTGTCAATTTATTGACTGATGATATTATGGTAAACCGATTCCATCATGATCCACGAGTTTGTGCAGCGGACTTGCTACTCCAAGAAAGAGTGCCAGTAAAAGCAGCATTAATTGAAAAACCAATAGGAATTGATGCAAAAGCTCCTGAATTTGATGGTAATTTGGATGACACTGAACGTACATTTACTGGGCCGAGCTCCATTCCAGAGGTTAATGTTTTGTCAAATGGACAATTAACTAGTGTAAACGCGAACGATGGAACAGGCATGATTTTATGGAATGGGTTAGCTGTCACAAGATGGAAAGAAGATCCTGTATCAGGAACTTCTGGGCCAATTATTTTTATTCATGATGTCAACTCTGAAGAAACTTGGAGTACATCAGGTTTCCCGTATGAGACAACGATTGATATGAAAACACAATTTCGTTTTGACAAAACTACTTATGAAGGAACGAAAGAAGGGATATCTTATAAACTTGATTTGACGATATCTTCTGAGATTGACGCAGAAATACGACGACTTCAAATAGTTAACAACAGTAGTGAAAATCGTACATTAGAAGTAACATCTTTCTTAGAGTTAGCGCTAGCAAGTCAGTCTGCAGATAGTGCACACCCAGCATTTAGTAAGCTTTTTATTGAAACTAGCTTCGATAAAAATGCACAATGTTTGCTAGCTAAGCGTCGTCCACGAGAGGATGAGGAGGATGAAATTTGGGCAGTTCACACAATTTTTGTAGATGGACGTGAGAAAGGCGATTACGAATTTGAAACAGATCGGGCAGAATTTATAGGTCGTGGTAATACTCTTGAAACACCAAAAGGTATTTACTCACATCTAAAAGGATCAACTGGTTCCGTTGTTGATCCGGCGTTTTCAATGAGGCGTTCATTACAATTGGGAACTAATGAGACCGCTACTATTTATTTTGTTACTGGTGTTACAAAAAGTCATGAACAAGCGCTTGAAATAGTACAGCGCTTTAGTGATTCTAAACATGTTGATCGAGCATTCCACTTGGCTTGGGTACGATCACAAATTGATCTTAGACATATGAATTTAACACCTAAGCAAGCTACTGATGCAAACGTGTTGGCGGGAAGACTTCTATTTAACCCACCGTTAACAAAAATTCGTAGTGAGGCAATTTCACACAATACATTGGGACAATCTTCCTTATGGCCTCTTGGTATTAGTGGGGACACGCCAATTATTTTAGTTTCCATCAAAAAAGAGTCTGATTTGCCCTTTGTTACGCTTTTAGCTTGTCAGCATCAATATTTAGTGAAGATGGGGTTAGCTATTGATTTAGTGGTATTAGATGAGACAATTGGCAATTATCAAGATCAGTTCATGAGGACTTTAAATGAAAATCTTATTTCTCGTGGAATCTATCACATGAATCGAATTGTTGTATTGAAGTCAACCCAGTTGTCAGAGGATGAAAGAAATTTACTCTTAGCTGTTGCCCGAGTAGTATTGAAAGCTGGAGGGCCAAGTTTACGTGCACAATTACGTCTATTAGAAAAAGATTTACATCCAATACGGAAAATCAAGGTTTCAAAACAAATACACCACGAGAAGCAAGCGATTAGTATCCCTATTGGTGAATTTTTTAATGGTAGGGGTAGTTTTATCGATGATGGCCATGCGTATCAAATGATTGTAAAAAACGGAGAGCATTTACCTAGACCATGGAGTAATGTAATTTCTAATCCAAGATTTGGATGCTTATTAACTGAATTAGGTACTGGATATAGTTGGTGGCGAAATTCCCGTGAATGTAAACTTACGCCTTGGAATAATGATCCGGTACTCGATCCTCCTGGTGAATGTCTTTATATAAGAGATCTTGGAACAAATCAAGTTTGGTCAACTACTCAAAAACCTGCGGGTGGTGATCGAACATATAAGGTTATACATGGTAGGGGATATAGTAGTTTCGAACAACTTGATGGAGATGTAGTTTCTACTATGGATACAACAGTTCCGTTAGATGATCCTTTGAAAATTATTAGACTTCGATTATTTAATAAAAGTGATAAATTAAAGAAGATAGCCATAACGTATTATGCTGAATGGGTTCTAGGGGTACTTAGAGAGGCTCAAGCACCATTCATTGTTACAGAATGGAATTTAGAAAATAGTACACTACTTGCACAAAACAAGTACCAAGAAAAGTTTCGTGACGCGATTGGTTTTATACATATTGCGCTTCCAGAAACGATAGCGAATTCTCATCATACGTATTCTTGGACGAGTGACCGTACAGAATTTATTGGGCGGGGCAATACATTAGAGTGTCCAATAGCATTATTAGAAGAAGCACTTAACAAGAAAACTGGTGTGTTTTCAAATTCTTGTGGGGCCGTACAAACTGTTATCGTACTTCCAGCTAACGAAGAAGTGACGATTAGCATATTGCTTGGTTGTGCAGCTTCCAAACAAGAAGCGTGTTCACTAGTACAGCAATACGGAAGGCCTTCTGCGTATGAAGAAACATTTTCAAACGTTAAAAAGTACTGGGAGAGTGCTCTTGGACAAGTGAAAGTTAAAACACCTGATCGAGCGATGGATATAATGATGAATGGGTGGCTTCTGTACCAAGCACTTAGTTGTCGATTATGGGCTCGCACTGCTTTTTATCAGGCAGGAGGCGCATTTGGTTATAGGGATCAATTGCAAGATTCACTAGCCTTTTTACATGTAGATTCGACTATATTAAAAAACCAAATACTTATAAACGCAGCGCATCAGTACCTTGAAGGTGATGTTCAACATTGGTGGCATGAAGAAACTCACAAAGGAATTCGAACGATGTTTTCTGACGATTTACTGTGGCTACCATATGCTGTTTCACGTTACATAGAACAGACAGAAGACCTAGAAATTCTCCAAAAAGAGGTACCATTTTTGTATAGTGAAGTGCTAAAAGAAGGTGAATTGGAGCGCTATGAGGATACTGTTGTATCTGATGAGAAGGGGACAGTGCTAGAACATTGTCTACGCGCGATTAAACATTCTTTGAAGTTTGGTGAACATGGTATTCCATTAATGGGAATAGGTGACTGGAATGATGGAATGAGTCGGATTGGTGCTAAGGGACGTGGGGAAAGTGTGTGGCTAGGTTGGTTTTTATTAGATATTTTAAAGAGGTTTTTGAAATTTGAAGAGGGTATCCTTTCACAAGATATCGTAAAGCAATTTGAACATGAAGTAGCTCAATTGGAAATAAACATGAATAAAAATGCTTGGGATGGTACTTGGTTCCGTCGTGCATTTACTGACGCAGGAACATGGCTTGGCTCAATGGAGAATACTGAGTGTCGAATTGATGCTATCGCTCAGTCTTGGTCAGTTATTGCTAACGGGACACCAATCGATCGTCAGGAAAGAGCAATGCGCTCATTTGATCGTGAACTTGTAGATCGAGATTTGAATCTGGCACGTTTACTAACCAAAGCATTTGATAAAACATATCCAGGTCCGGGGTATATACAAGGCTACCCACCTGGAATTCGAGAAAATGGCGGGCAATATACTCATGGAGTTATTTGGGGAATTGTAGCTTGGGCAATCTTAAATCGTCGTGATAAGGCATTTGATCTGTTCTCTATTTTAAATCCAATCTCACATACAAAAAATATTCGTGATATTAAAACATATGGAAATGAACCATATGTAATGTCGGCCGATGTCTACACAGCAAATCCACATGAAGGACGTGGAGGTTGGTCATGGTATACAGGTGCTTCTGGTTGGATGTACCAAGCAGGTCTAGAATATATTCTGGGAATCAAGTGTAGAGGAAACCGTTTATATATACAACCTTGTGTTCCTATAGAGTGGGACTCATTTAGTATTGATTACAGATATGGTGATTCGGTCTATTCAATTGAGGTTTTTTGTGGCCAAAACCAAGATGAACCAATATGGTTAGTTGATGGAAAAAAACAAGAAAATAGCGAGTACTTATTTCTCGAAAATGATGGGGAAAATCATCAAGTAGTAGTTTATGTAGGTATACAATATTCTAAAGTAATATAATTGAATGTAAAAAAGGAGTGCATTTTTTGCACTCCTTTTTAGTTGTTTAAAATTTATAAGTAGATTTATTTTTAAAATAAAATAGGTAACTCGAATGGATGAGGGTCGGTTAATTAGTGTGAATGATTTTATAGGGTTTGTGAGGATATATAATAAAAATTGATATAGAGATATGATAACGCATACTGCACATGTAGAGTGCGTGGCGCAACTCATTTTAAAGTAAGGCAGCAAGCCCATGTGGGCGCTGCCTTTTTTGCTTATAATAAAGGATCTCTAAAATTATAGTGAATTGTAACTTCACCTACAATATTACAAGTAATAGAGGTTGTGGGGCTTCATGTCGTCGTCGTAGCCATCCGTCATTTTGCATAGACGACCTTGGATTCCGTCTTGCCCGGTCTTTTTAATTTCCCAAAAGGATGGGAAAGTTATTAGTTAATGCTAAACATTCTTATGTAACTAAGAGCCTAGTTGAACCTCTTTTGGTAATACGATTTATTAAATTTACTTCACATTCTTTTAAAACTTTTTCAGAAGTGGGAAATTCATTTAATAGATATAAAGATACTTTAAAAATAAATCACCACGTACACGTCTATATTCAGGGAATATTTGATCTAACATAGTGTGAAATTGTAGCTTTGCTTGGACATACATACCAGTTATCGCCTCATGTTGTCTCGTTAAATGGCGTAGGTTTAAGAGATTAATTCCTCGTTTTTTATAGGGTTCTAATTCTTCTTTATAAAATAATTTACACAGATTAGAGGCATCCGTAGCATCAGTTTTAACTTTTCTTAGCTTGTTTTTTAGACTGTTGAGACACTAAAGGAGTAATCATAATATACAAGTAATTGTATTTCTCTAAGAATTGTATGACAGGTGCTTGATAATGTCCTGTGGACCAAGTAATTTTCTGAAAACACTGAAATAACTTGACAATTTTCAAGTGAATTGATATTGTTATAAAAAAATATTTCTTATCCAGAGAGGTGGAGGGACTGGCCTTATGAAACCTCAGCAACTGGTCTATTTAAGATACTGTGCTAATTCCATCGGGTAAAACTCCTGATAGATAAGAGTATTCATTTTATTTGTCAGTAACGCATTCTTTTTAGAGTGCGTTTTTGTTTTCTCTGGATAGTAACTAAAGGAGAGCAGCTATTATGGAATTAAGACATCTAAAAACTTTCAAATTTGCAGCAGATTACTTAAATTTTACAAAGGTTGCACAACAGTTAAACTTCACGCAACCTGCTGTAACCGCACAAATTCAGACGCTCGAAAAAGAATTGGAACAACAGCTATTTATACGGATTGGAAATAAGATCTTTTTGACACCTGCAGGTGAAATTCTTAAAACATATACGGATCAGCTTTTTCCCATAGTAGAGGAGATTGAATCATCATTCGCCGAACTTTCAAATTCGTACGGCAATGTAACGATTGCCGCTACTGAAGGCTTTTGGACGTATTATTTTCCTAATATCATACCTGAGTTACTGAAGCAATATCCCCAGGTACAGCTTAAGTTGATTTCCTGTAAAAGGGATGAAATTATAAAAGGGATAGAATCAAATAAATACGATATAGGGATTATTTCGGGCGAGTTATATAAAAATGGAATGACAAATATAGTGATTTCAGAGGACGACGAATTGGTTACAGTGGTTTCTAAAGAGTTATATGCTAAGTACCCGGTAGACCAATTACTGACGAAATTTCCTTTTTTACAACTCCAAGCTGATGGATGTTATGATACGAGGATCAGTAAATATTTCAGACAAATGAAACTCTTATCACAAAACGTAATAGAATTTGGAAGTTTAGAAGGAATCAAAATGGCAGTATTAAATAATATTGGGGTAGGGATGGGAGCCAGTGTCAGCCTAAAAGAAGAAATTAACAATGGTGATTTAGTTCCAATCCTAGTTACTGAGAACATAAAAATAAAAACCTCTATCATTACGTTGAAGGAAAAAGAAAACCTAGAAACAATTCAATCTTTTATTAATGTAATCCAAAAAAATTGGAATAGCATTTCTACTATGGCGTAAAAAAGCCGAACGATATTCTTTTAGTAGTGATATAACAGCAAGATTAGTAGGGAAGTAGTTACGTTATGACAGGTGGAACGGTTCCGATGCAATAACTTTAGACCAATTGCTATGAATCTCTAACTCTTGGACATACTGATACAATTATTCTAAAAAGCTGTGTTCGGTATGTAAAAACAAAATTTGTTCAAATGGAAGTATGTAGTCATATGATACGATTATTTTATTGTATAATAGCCTTTAATTAGAGAGTCAATCAATTGATAAAGAACATGATTATAATGTATCCGCATCTGCAATAATTGCTATTAAAGAACAAATGATAAATGACTCTTGAATAACATTTAAACAATTGGAAAAGTATAAGATTTTTATCTCCACTTAGCAAATAGCCTACCCATCATTTACAGATGAATAGGCTATTAAACTTATTTCAAGCTATAAGCCTTAATGACTTCTTAAGAAATCTTGTTTCCTTGATTTTCCAAAGCAGCTGCTCGTAATGATACATATTCAGCATTCTTCGGATTGTTGGTCTTGGCAATCCACTTGTTTTCGGCTGTTTGCTCGAATTTAACAGTCTCCTAGGACTCACCTTCATTAAAGGATAATCTGCTACACCTTCAAGTTTTGCAATAGATAGTTCGAGTGGAGTGGAAGGTGCCGCAAGTGCGTTACTGTTCATATCGGTCTCAACCTTATAATTCAGTGAATAGCATGGGAGTAAAGTTTGGCCTATTTGAGACCAGATTGTCCGTTCTGTATGCGTACTTAATGATGTTATCCAGCAATTCGGTTCTCGCTTCGCATCACTTACAAGACGGTATTATGTTTTTTCTTCTGGGACTGGTTTATTTAAAATAGTTTCCTTTTCCTTCTATAAGAAAAGTATTTCCTTTGTACAACTTAAGTGTTTGAAATTTTTTACGATTCCGCAGATGTGACCTGACCTATAGAGCCATTTCCTGAATCTGCCCAAGCAGGAATATCAAATTGTAAATTGTTCCCTTGGCGGTTAGGTGTCCAATAGCCTTGACCCAAACGCGGACGAACTATTGGAGAAACCAGTCTTCCTGAAGTTTTTGTCCCTTTTCATAAGTAACAAAAGGCTGAACTTGCCATGGACGGGATGGTACTCCTAATACTCTGGCTTGGTGAGACCAGAGAGTATCTTTCACTGCTGAAACCCACTCTGTTCGATCAGAAGGCAACTGCAGTGGTACAGAATTCATTAAATTAAAAGTGTCATTTTGATACGGACGTAAATCATAACGGACATCTTCACCAACTGCTTCACCATCTGATTTGTAACTCGTGTCGATCTTAACGAGTTCATTGTTAGATGGTTTATATTTTAAATTCTCTGGAATCTGGCCTTGGTGAACATCCACCAAATCATATACATACGGTGTATATGGTACACCTTCAACAAGCAGGTGCAGGTTACCGGAACGTGCTGCTGCAATCAATTTATCGCCTACAACCTTACTGATTCCAGTAACGGTAAGTGGGATGTTCGTGCCTCTTGGATTTCCTTTTTCATTTCCCATCAACGGAATGAATTCCTCTTCATTATAGTTTACGAGAATCATCAGTTTTGCACCCGCGGCAAGTGCCGTAGTGGCCTGTGCACGTGTTCCATCGAGTGTCTCTCTAAACGTACCTTGGATACGATCGACGACAACTACTTTGCCATTTGCGTCCAGACCCTCATAGTCAGCTGGTGTTCCTTTTCCTACATAAACCGTGTCTAAGTTATATTTACCATCAAGAGGTGTAGTTCCATACTCCAGTAAATCATCCAACACTGTTTCTTTAAACTGGATATCAAGTTGAGGTTTTATTAAATGCCAGCGAGTCAGAAATTCGAAGTCTCCTGTCTTAACTTTCTCTGTTGGTTGTGCATATATTTTATCGGTGTCTGCAGAAGTAAACCACACAAAGGTCAAATCATTGTTACCAAGGGTACGGTGGTATTGCAAGCGACTAAATTGTGTTTCTGTCTTCTTCGGCACTTCAGCTGAAATTTCTTTTGTATTTCGTGCATCAAGTTCCACGGTTTGAGGACCAGAACCGTCTACCTTGATTTCAGGATTACCGACTAATGCTACACTACCATGATCGGTGCCAAAGTCCAATTCTAGAACACCCGCGGCTGCATACGTACCAGGTGCTACACGAATTGTTTTTGTTCCGATTACATCAATCCATGTAGGTTTCATGTTTTCGCCAATGAGTCCGACTCTCATATATTCTTGCTCTCCATTAAAGCCCTTAGCGTTAAACGTTAGCGGATACTTCTCATCTTCTTTCTCTATGCCCATTGAAGTATGAGCCACTTGCTTGCCTTCAGAATCAGTTGCTGTTAGGTACCCCTCATAACGACCCCAGTTACCAAGCTTCGGATCTACTGTAACTGTTATTGTCTTTGTACCATTAGCTGGGACCGTGATCTTGCTCTCAGAAATGGTTAACATACCATTTGGTACAGCATCACCTTTTGTATTCTTAAGTTCTGCTTGAAGATCTAGAGTGACAGCGGAGTCACTGTCGTTTGTATACGTGACTGTTTTTTGTATAGGCTGCGCATGATTGTATGGCCACTGAAGGAAGCCAAACGACAGAGAACCCGTTGCACGAACAGTGCTGTTTAGAGCTGCAGGTACATCCAATCGGCCCGTACCGATATAATAAGGCGAGTAATCTAATCTTTTAGAGGTATTCATCAACGCTTCTTTTAGCTGAGTGCCATTCCACTCAGGATGCTTCTGCAGAAGGATCGCAGCAGCACCCGCCACATGTGGGGTTGCCATGGATGTACCACTCTTACTTATGTAAGATCCGCTTCCTTTTGTTAGTCCAGATCGAGCAGCAACAATCCCAGTACCTGGTGCAGATAGGTCAGGTTTCAATCCCCCATCTCCAAGACGAGGTCCTCTTGATGAGTAAGGAGCAATTTTGTCTGCCTTATCTACAGCACCGATCGTTAAAGCAGCATCTGCAGCTCCTGGTGAACCGATGGCTCCTTCTCTACCATCGTTACCAGCAGCAATAACAAATAGTGCACCTGTTTCTTCACTTAGGTTATTTACGGCTTGAGACAGCGGGTCTTTTCCGTCACTTTTCCCGCCTCCCAAACTCATGCTTACAATCTTGGCGTTGTGTGCAGCCCATTCCATACCGTCAAGAACCCATGAATCGAAACCGCGTCCTCCATTGTCTAACACTTTACCTACAAGCAAACGTGCTTCAGGAGCAACTCCTTTGTTCTTGCCATCAGAAGCAGCACCTGTCCCTAATACCGTTGAAGCAACGTGTGTACCATGCCCGTGAAAATCTTCAACAGTTTCTCCAGGTACAAAGCTTTTTGCCTCTTCTATTTGATTTACAAGATCGGGATGATTAGGATCGATGCCTGAATCAAGTACCGCTACCTTAACCCCTTTACCTGTAAAACCAGATTCCCAAGCCGTTGGGGCACCGATCTGAGGTACGCTTTGTTCTAATGTGGCTTCCACACGACCATCAAGCCAAATCTTTTCAATGCCATGGTCAAAGTTAGGTTTGACTTTCTGGGAAGCCTCAGGTGTAATATCCTTCCAGAACGTCTCCGCTTCTTTTTTAGATGTTGCAAGAGCGGCACCATTAATACTTTCTAACACACGAACCTTTTTTGCTCCTTTTGGGGCCTTCTTTGTTTGGACGGAGCTTGCTGTGGACTCTGTGTATTCCTTCTTTGTTTGGACGGAGCTCGCTTTGGACTCTGTGTATTCTACGATAACTGGCAGGGAAGAGAGACTTCTATCATCATAGCCGTCCGCTATTAATTTCGTTACATTAAACAAATCCTCGTCCAGTTTGTCAGCAGCCAGATAAGGTATAGCTGAACTTGGTACAACATACGTATCTTCTCCAAATGTATACATTTGTACTGCATCGTTCGGATCGACAGGTTCCACGTCTATGACACTTTTACCGTTTTCAATCTTTTTAACCTTAACGACGTCACCCGTAATTAAGGTAATCGTTTGTTCGTCGGAACCGCTCAAAGCGTTAACAACGGCAGCACTATTAAGTGTTTTGTCTAATGACGATTTATCATAGGCTTTTACGTTATAAGACGAAGAAGCAAAAACAACCGTAGATAAAGAGGCAGCTAAAAACGTATTCAATTTCATTTTTTTCATCATACATCCTCCTAGTAGATATGAATAAGTTACAAATGTTGAGAAATATCTTAAAGTAGAATTGAATAGTGTAAATTAAGAGATTCCTAACAGGTTAAAAGAAACACCTTCTGGACCAATTACCGATTCTGTATCAGAGATATGTAGTTTCTAGCTGTATATGAAATGAATTGGTAACATCGAATTTAATAGATTTGTATATCTTTTTGCTCTTTTGCTATTACTTTAGTGGAAAGTACCGAATGAATATTGAGGCTGCTGAAAAATGCCATAGAAGTTGCTTTCTTAATTAATGAATAATTTTGATAGACTTTTCAGAATACTAGTAATCAACTGTCCCTTTCTTAAAATTTTGAATTTCCCATACTGATTTTGCCTCTTATTAGAATAATAGTTTCAGTATGTCTAAGATTTAGAGATTCATTGCAAGTGTTGATAAGCTGCTTTAGTTCGAGTTCTTGGCTACTGCATCTT
>NZ_NTZO01000575.1 GCF_002559405.1 Bacillus sp. AFS001701
AAGAAAATTGGTTAATCTTTTTTTTTTTTTTTGAAAATTTATAAAAATACAATTGATTTTATAATTATTCATAATTATAATGAAGAATATAATTTTATAAAAGGGGAAATTAAAATGAAAGTCGGTATTATTGGGGCAACCGGATATGGTGGTCTTGAACTCATAAGATTACTATCAATGCATTCGGAAATAAGCAGTATGAATTTTTATTCAACATCAGATTATACGGAAGATATGTCTACTTATTATCCACATTTAGCTACTAGTACAAGTGGTGCAATAAAAAAGTGGAATAAAAATAAATCTGTTTCAGAAAATGATATTTTGTTTTTTGCGACACCACATGGAGTTAGCAGTGAGTTAATGGAAGAAATCGATTTTTCGAATACAAAATTAATTGACCTATCTGGAGATTTTCGATTAAAAAAAGAAGAAACATACCAAAAATGGTATAAACATACACATCCTTGTTTTTCAAAAACGAATCAATTTACCTACGGGCTATCTGAACTTAATCGAGAAGCGATCAAACAATCCAATAATATTGCAAATCCAGGATGTTATCCAACAGCAACGCTACTCGGAGTCGCACCATTATTAAAGGCAGGACTTGTAGAGAAAAATTCAATTATAGTAGATGCTAAATCTGGAATTTCTGGTGCTGGGAAAACAGCTAATCAAACGACTCAATTTATGAATCGAAATGAAAATTTAACAGCCTATAAAATTACTGAACATCAACATATACCTGAAATTGAACAATTTATTGGATCAATTGATTCAACACAGGATTTTATAACTTTTACACCACATTTAGTACCTATGACAAGAGGAATTTTGTCAACAATGTATGTGACATCAACACGTGAAATTAGTAACGAAGAATTAAAAGAAATCTATAACAAAAGTTATGAAGATTCCTATTTTGTGAGAGTAAGAGACGGAGTACCTTGTACAAAAGATGTATATGGTTCAAATTTTTGTGATATATACTCTACTTACGACATACGTACAAATCGAATCACGATCGTTTCTGTCATTGATAATCTTGTTAAGGGAGCGGCTGGGCAGGCAATTCAAAATATGAATTTAATGTTAGGTTTGCCAGATGAAGCAGGTTTACAATTTACACCAATATTTCCATAAGGAGAGATAAAAGTTGATAACAAAAGAAAAGAATATAAAAAAATTAATTGGAACAATTACATCACCAAATGGTTTTTATGCTAGTGGAGTTCATGCTGGCCTACGTTATAAACGTAAAGATTTAGGATTAATTTATTCCGAGAAACCAGCATCTGTTGCCGCAGTTTATACATTAAATTTATTTCCAGCTGCACCAATTGCGATTACAAAAAAGAGTATTGCATATAGTAATAAGCTACAAGCAGTTTTAGTAAATAGTGGTTGTGCAAATGCATGTACAGGTAAAAAAGGAGAAGATGATGCCTATTTAATGAGAGCGTGGTGTGCTGATCACCTTAATTTACCAGACCATTTAGTTGCAATCGCATCGACCGGTGTAATCGGTGAATATTTAAAAATGGATCGTTTAAAGAGCGGCATTGATATGTTAACGGTCGGAAATAAGTTGGAAGATGGAGAAGATTTTGGTCAGGCAATCTTAACGACAGATACTGTAATAAAAACTACTTGTTATGAAGTATTGATTGATGGAAAGATTGTAACGATTGCTGGGTCTGCTAAAGGCTCTGGAATGATTCATCCAAATATGGCAACTATGCTTGGTTTTGTGACAACTGACGCTACGATTAGTTCTGTTCAGTTACAAACCTTATTAAAAGAAGTGACAGATAAGACATTTAACCAAATTACAGTTGATGGAGATACTTCAACAAATGATATGGTTTTAGTTATGGCAAATGGAGCTGTTGAACATGAGGAATTAACTGAAAGTCACCCAGATTGGGCTAATTTTGTAGCTGCATTTCAATTAGTTTGTGAAGACTTGGCTAAAAAGATTGCTAGAGATGGTGAAGGGGCAACTAAGTTAATTGAAGTAAATGTAAATGGAGCCTCAAGCCAAAAAAATGCAAATCAAATTGCTAAAACGATCGTCGGATCAAATTTAGTAAAAACAGCTGTTTATGGTGAAGACGCTAACTGGGGAAGAATTATTGGTGCCATTGGATATAGCGGGGTCGAAGGTAAATTTAATCAAATCGATATTTCCATTAACGGTGTAACCGTATTATTTGGTAGTAAACCAGTTGAGTTTAATGAAGAAGAAGCGAAAATTGCTTTGAAAAATGAGATTATTTATATTGATGTCCATTTACATGAAGGAGATGCAGTTGGTACCGCATGGGGCTGCGATTTAACTTATGATTATGTGAAAATAAATGCAAGCTATCGCACATAAGGGGGAATTAAACATTGGAAACAGTCGTTATTAAACTTGGTGGTAGTTTAATCCATAACTTATCAAATACATTCTTTGAAAATATAAATCAATTAAAAATGAGTGGTAAAAAAGTCATCCTTGTTCATGGTGGGGGACCACTTATTAATAACTTATTAGTAAAGTTTTCAATTCCAGTAGAAATGGAAGACGGCATTCGAAAGACTTCATCCGAAGTTCTAGAAATTGTAGAATATGTGCTAAATGGAAAAATTAATAAAGATTTAACGATTATTTGTAATCAATATAATATTAAAGCGATTGGTCTATCAGGATGTGACAATCTATTACTAGAAGCTTCACTTTATAATAAGGGAAAATTAGGTTGGGTTGGAGAAATTGAAGATGTAAATACAAATCTATTAAATTTACTACTTAACCATGATTATGTACCCGTTATTTCGCCTGTTGGGGTGGATAAAATTGGCCAAAAATATAATATTAACGCGGATGAAGCGGCAAAAAGTATTGCCAAGGCAATGAATGCGGAATTGCTCTGCTTTATCACAAATACAAATGGTGTTTTAGATCTAGATCAAAAATTGATTGAAAAGATTACGCCTAGTGAAGTTGAGAAATTAATCGATGAAAAAACAATTTATGGTGGAATGATTCCTAAAGTTACAAGTGCCTTAAATGCATTAAATGTAGTAAATTCAGTGGCAATTGTTGGTGAGAATTTCTTAAATGAAAATGGAACGATTAACGGTACAGTATTTACAAAAGGAGTTGTGTTAAGTGAGTAATTTATTCCCAATTTATAATAAAAAAACAATTAATTTTCAAGCTGGAAAAGGTACTTACCTATATGATGACGAAAATAACAAGTACCTAGATTTTTTAAGTGGAATTGCTGTTTGTAACTTAGGACATTGTCATCCAAAAGTTGTAAGTGCACTTAAAAAACAAGTAGAATCGATTTGGCACGTATCAAATTTATTTACAATAAAAAAACAAGACGAGCTAGCTAAGCTATTAGTAAAAAGCTTTAAGGATGGATTAGTATTTTTCTGTAATAGTGGTACAGAAGCGAATGAGGCAGCAATAAAATTAGCAAGAAAACATTCAGGTAAATCTCATATAATCAGTTTTAAACAAAGCTTTCATGGACGTACGTTTGGATCAATGGCTGCTACAGGTCAGTCTAAAATCCATGAAGGATACGGCGAAATGTTAAGTGGATTTACTTATGTACCCTATAATGATTTGAATGCTTTACAAAATGAAATTAATGAAAATACTGGAGCAATTATTTTGGAGGTAATCCAAGGTGAAGGTGGTGTAATCGTTGGTAATAATGACTTTTTTGAAGGTGTTCAAGCTCTTTGTAAAAAACATGAATTATTACTCATTGTTGATGAAGTACAAACCGGAGTGGGTAGAACAGGAACAATGTTTGCCTATGAACAAACTCCACTAAATCCAGATATAATAACGCTAGCCAAAGGTTTAGGGAATGGTTTTCCAGTTGGGGCAATGCTCGGTAAAAACAATCTAGCTAATACATTCTCGTTAGGAGCGCACGGTTCAACTTTTGGAGGAAATTATTTAGCAATGGCGGCTGCTTTTGAAACAATCAATATTATTAATGATTTGCAATTTTTAAGTAGTGTAAAAGATAAAGGACAGTATTTATTTGATAAATTAGCTGAAATAAAAGAAGAGTTTCCACAAATAGTAGAAATACGCGGTAAAGGATTAATGGTTGGTATCGAGTTAAAGCAATCTGTGGATCAACTAGTGGAGCAATTTCTAAAGAATGGTTTAATTGTTGGAACTGCAGGACCTAATGTATTAAGATTATTACCGCCAATCAATTTATCATACGAAGAAATAGATGAAGCAATCGAAATAATGAAACATGTTCTTTCTTCTTATTTTTTAGATAGCCAAGTTAAATGATGGGTAGTATATTTTGACTAGAAGGCATTCATGGACCTATTCCATGATGCCTTTTTATTATTTAGGTCTTTCTGCTTGATTCGTTAAAATAGATTGAAAGTTGAATTTATTTTTTAGATAATGGACTAATCACTTTATTGGGGGAACTAGGTTATGTATCATATTCGTGTAAGAGCATGTGCTTTAATTGTTGAAAATGATTCAGTCTTATTAGTTCAATTTACAGATGAGGACGGAATTCACTATAATTTACCAGCTGGCGGTACCGAAGCTGGTGAGACAATTACTGAGGCTGTAAAAAGAGAAGCATTTGAAGAAGCAGGTGTAGAAGTTGAGGTTGGAGATCTAGTATTTGTTTCAGAAAATGCACCACATATGACCGGTCATAGAATACATGGATTAAGTTTGATGTTCCGATGTCATATTAAAGAAAACTCAATTCCTACGTTGCCACCAAATCCAGATCCAAATCAAACTGGCGTAAAGTGGATACCAATTAATGAATTAGACAATATCATTTTATATCCAAATATTAAAGATCAAATTATTCAATATGCAAATGGCAATTATCAAAATAATCGATTAATTGAAGAAGACAAATTAAAAGAACAACTAATATGATTATTCTCTCCATCTTTCATCTAACGGAAGTTGAGTTTCTCCATATGATTTTTTTTAAAAGTGAGGAACTCAATTTTTCTACTTTTACAAAAAGCAATTGTATTTCAGTTCAACTCTACATTTTTTGGAAATTTCAATCATTAAAAAAGATTATTTATAGAAAAGGATGATTAAGTGATAACGCTTCCAGATCAGTTTATAAAAACGATTAAAGATATCCATAAAGAAAAAGGAAAAATATGGCTCGATAATTTTGAAGACTTGTACAATAGATGTGAAATTCGATGGAATATGAAAATATTATCACCATTTGAATTATCATATAATTTTGTAGCGCCAATTTTAATTGATGGTCAAATAAACGCAGTTATTAAACTAGCAGTTCCTAATGAGGAATTTAATAGTGAGGTTGAAGCTTTAAGAGAGTTTAAAAATAAAGATTTTGTTAAAGTTATAGATTTCGATCTTAATGAAGGGATCCTAATTTTAGAACAACTATTGCCTGGTGATACCCTTGCTACAATTGAAAATGAACAAGAGGCAATGGGGATAGCCATCAAAGTCATGAAAAATTTATGGAAAGCTGCACCTAAATCCACTAGAATACCTACCATATTCAGTAGAGAAAAAAGCTTAAGTCGAATTGTTGAAAAATTTCCTAAGGGTTTAGGCCCTATATCAAAAGAAATGTTATTAGATGCATTTGTTATTTTCAAAGAAATGAATCGTACACAATCTACAAAATACTTACTTCACGGTGACTTACATCATTATAATATTTTAAAAGCTGGAGAAAAATCATGGAAAGTTATTGATCCAAAAGGATTAATAGGCGAAAGAGAATATGACATCATCCAGTTTCTTTTGAACAACTTAGAGGGAAAAAATATTTCTACGACTCTAGAAAATCGAATTAATCTACTAGTAAAAGAATTGAATCTAAATAAAGAAAGAGTACTCCTGTGGGGTTATTCGCATGCTGTATTATCAACATGTTGGAGTTTAGAAGATGAAGGAACTTATAATGAATATTTTTTTCAGGCTATAAATGTTTTTAAAGATTTACATACAAAATTTTATTAGTTTTATATTGGCTGAAATATTAGGATCTATTAGAGTAGATTTTTGATTTTCTCAGGCAGTTTAGCTCCATAAGAATATTTTTGTTTCAAATATGCGAAATTACCCCAAATTACAGTAGTAGTTTTTTACTGTATAATCATCTTTGTGGGAGTAACTGGAAATTTGCTTAATCAAAAATATTAATAGGAGTACTTAGTATGAAAAATAAGAAACGATATTTTTCCCTTTTTATATTTATAGTTATTGTATCTTCAATTCTATTATATAAGCACCAAACTGATGCTGAAACTGTAAAAGTAAAAATAGGACAATCAAGTAAGTTCACTAAGGACGAAATAAAAGCAGCAGTAAGTACTGTAAAGGAAACATTTAAAGGTTATAAAGGGTGCACATTGACGGATCTATGGTATTCAGAAAAAGATTCTCTTGCCATCACCAAAGATTATATGAATTATGGTGGGGGTTATGAAACAGTTGTAGGCGATAAAAATGTAATTGTTTTGCTTTCAAACTTTAAAGTCGATTCTTCCGGTGGTGATGGAAGTTGGAAGCCCAATTCAACTCAGACTAGATACACTTGGACTTTAATAAGAAATAATGAAAAGGGTAAATGGAGAGTTAAACAAGCAGAAGATACTTATACTGATGCTGATTATGTAAAAGTGAGAATAGGACAATCTAAAAAGTTAACGAAGTACGATATAAAGACAGCATTCGAAACCGTCAAGAAAAATTTCAAGAAAGATAATAATAATGAAGGATGCACAATTACAGAACTACATTATTCAGAGTTTCAAGCGATCGAAGCAGATACAATTGAATCTTATATGGAAGATGAAAATGCCATTGTTGTCTTTTCTACCATTAAAACTGCTCCTACAGTTGTAGGTGGTTGGGATGCAAATAAAACGATGGATAATTTTGGTTGGACGCTGGTTAGAGATAGTAAAAAAGGAAAATGGAGAGTTAAAGATGCGGGATATGCATTAGATATAAATTTATTCTTTTTAACTAATGCAATGCTTTAGTTTAACAAGACACGACTACTTCTTCTGTAGTCTTTTTTATTGCATAAAATGGCAGTATATTTGCATATGGATTGTCTGGTTTATAAGAAAAAAGGCGAAATTCCCCCAAATCACAATTACTCACTGTGTTGATATAATTGTAGGAAATAGGAATCAGATTGAGGTAGGAGGAAAGTTTTGTAATCAAGAAAAATACTAGCCGATGTAATTTATTTCTTGTTATAAAATAGGTCCTATTTAATCCAAATTACTTAACCTATGTTAGAAAAAAAGCTACCATCGCTGGTAGCTAGAACTTTACATAAAACAAAAATGGACTAAACTATATTCTTTGATAATTATTTATTCGAATGAGTGGCAAGACCCCGTCCAATTAGATTTGCAGAAACAGGTTGTTTCCCGATTTCCCTTGCCCAAATTGATAATTGCCCTATATGGTGAATTTCATGAGCAATGGTATGTCTAATGATTTCGCCCCAAGTATCCGTCACATTTCTTCCATCTGGTAAAGTATCGTAAAATAAACGGTTTTCCATTTCATGATCCCAGCTGTCTACAAAATTTTTCACTTCAATATGAAATTTGGCGTCCAATTCTCGAACTTTATCTAAGCTTTTATAAGCATTGAAATTCTCCTGAAAATCAGATTTGCCTTGTAGGACACGAATCCAGCTCCACTCTACATCAACTATATGAAAAAGTGTATGTAAAATACTTCCCATTCCACCAGATCGGGTTAACAGTAGTTCCTCTTCACTTAGCTCTTCACACCACCTATACCATTCTTCTCTTACCGACCAATTATATCTAAAAAACATTTGCAATTATAACTCCTCCTAATATAGAAAATTAAGCACTAAAATATAGGGTATTACCAAAATTTGTTAACTATGAGTATTTCAACAAGCAACGGTTAAATTCCTTGTCAAACTAAAACATGCGTATGTTGACTAAGGTAATCGGCTAAAAAGTCGATATTTCGTAGATTTATGAGTTATAAAGGCTGCTCCTATTTTTATAAGTAAGTTTTCGGGAAGTAGTTCTTATTGAGTTATGATAGCAATTTATTATTAAATACAAAACTAGGATTATTTAAATCATTATTTTTAATGATTACATCCGCATTAAGTTGAGGTGAATGTTGCTCCAAATAGAGTTTCGAAGCTGCATGGTATCTTTTAATAAACATTTCTTCTGCTTTTTCAAAGCTTCCGAATGCTCGTTCTTCACGGATTGCTCCTCTTTTTCTTGCAATAACAAATTCGGTATCTACGAATATTTTAAAATCGTACAAGTTACATAATTCCATCTTAAATAAAAATGTTCCATCTAAAATAAAAATCATATCATTGGTTGCAACTTTTAAATCTGAATTAACATACTCATCCTTGAGTAAGTCAAAGGAGGATGTTTGATATTGCAGGTTGCCATTTGGTCCTAAAGGTATTAAAAGTTTTTGCTTAAAAGACTCGTAATCATGGGCAGCCTCATAATAACCTAAAGCAGATTCCTTCCCGTGTTTGTAACGAATCTCTCTCGGGTTATGAAAATAATCAATACTTGTTCTAATCACGTTCTTTTTCCTGCGTTTAAGTTCTTCTGCGATTTCATTAGCAATAGTTGTCTTACCAGATGCTGTAATTCCACTAACTCCCACTCGAATTGGATGATCTATTTTTAGACACAAGATTTTATTTACCAAATCAGAAATTAATTTGCTCCTTAACATAAATCCTCCTTTTTAACGAAGAACTTCTTAATTTGGTCCGTTTATATTATTCGAATTAGTAGGATTGGTTGTATTTCTCCCAATTTCTTCATTCAATGTTTGATTATCACTTTTATTTGGAGTGCCAGTTCCAAACTTCTTTTCCATAAAAAAACCAAATGCAATCATAATAATAACAAATCCCAAAATAACAATTACAAACATTGTGGTATACCTCCTGACATTTTTACTTGAAAACTACACAAAACTCAAATTTACACAAAATGTATGTAAAATAAAAAGCTCGTTTTAGTTCTACCTTTAGGATATTCCATTTTTTTCCACAAAATTCCTATTCTTTATTGAACAAAACTTCCATTTAGCACTAAAAACGGTTTATTATTTACCCTGAACTATACTTCAAATCCCCCGAGGGAAATGGAAAACAGTCACGAAAATCAAGAGTGCATTTATAATTAAAATAAAAGAACCTATCTTGAATTATTATTTTCAAAATAGGTTCTTTTTCTTTTATCTACCTAAAACATGTTCAATTAATCCATAGCTCCAAAATCCAAGTAAAGCTAAACTACTCGCTAAGATGATATAAGCAATAAAAATTTGCCATTTTTTACGATTACTAGAAACATAGTAAGTTTCTAATGTTTCTTGTTGTTTCAGTAAAGGTGCAATCCTTTTATGCTTAATTTCTTGAATCTTTTCATCAATATAAGATCTCCAGTCTAAGTCTGGTTCATGTAAACGTGCTCGAACGGAACGAATTAGATAGTTTATTTCAAGGCGTTCCTTATGAATTTCTAATTCTAATTTCTTATTATCTTCAAAAAATGGGAAAAAGAAACGTTTTACAATCGTACGATCAGAATAGACATTAAAAATCCCAAATTGAAATTGTTTAATTGTATGTTCGTATAGTTTTATTTTTTCTTTTACTACCTTTAACTGGTAAGCTTCTCGTATTCGTTTAATGAATGTCGTAATACCTAAAATAATAATATAAAATGCGATAAAATTAGGCTGGTAAAATAAATACACTAACATCATCATAATACCGATAAACCAAAAAATTGGTGGTAAAACACTTAAAATTCTCCCTCCATCTAGAGGAGAAATCGGAATTAAATTAAACAAATTAAGTATACAACCTAAAGCGATGACTAATCCGAAAAATTCATTATGTGTGTAATGATAGAGCGGAATTGCTGGTAGAACTGAAATTAAGCCTAAAAACGGACCACCAAACGCTACATAAGATTCAGTTACAGCATCTTTTGGCATTTCTTTAAGTGAAATAACCGCTCCAACAAAAGGAATAAAAAATGCTGGTGAAGTTGGTAGACCCTTTTGTTTCGCAGCAATTAAATGTCCGCCTTCATGACAAATTAATAAGTAAACAAGTGCGAAAGCAAAATACCAACCAAAAGTAAATCCGTATACAAATAAATACAAGATCATGCTTAAGAAAGATAAAAATTTTGCAGCTTTTAATAGCGGTAAAAGTAGCTTTAATTTAGTACCTATTAGTGCGATTACTACTCCAATTCTTGTTAACGATTTTTTCGTTTTATTATTGATCATTGGTTGTGCCATTCTTTTCACCTTCTCGCTAATTATGATATGATTATGTAGG
>NZ_NTZO01000576.1 GCF_002559405.1 Bacillus sp. AFS001701
GAGTATAAATATGTAATTACTAATAAAAAACGTACCATTCTTTAGAAAAAAAGTGAAATAAAAAAAGTACCCTTTTACAGACTCTAATTAAACTTCTTGCTCAATGCTCTTTTTATAGGCAACAGAATGACTATAAAATCATACTTTAATTAATGTGATATTTATTTAATTGATCCTATTAGATGTTACTGATTCTTTTTAGTAAAATTAGCTATTCTTAAGATTCAAATCCAAATGAATTTGATACTATAAAATTAGTACGATTTAGGAAAGGATATTGATATGACTATAGATTATCGTTTTTATGAGAGCCCAACAGATCTTGATTTGCAGTTTGATTTTTGGAATAAGATGACCGAAACTCTACCATATGCTTGGAAAGCAACTTTATCTCCAAAAATATTTGAACAACAATCTGAATTTAATGAAAAATCTAGATGCTTTGCTTTTAACGGAAATCAGCTTGTAGGATATATGAGTTTCTCTGGTAAAGGAGAGTTTGTTTCATTAGGTTATCCATGGGTATTACCTGAATATGAGGATACAGTCCGGGATGAATTGTTTGAAAGAGTTTATCAATTTGCTGTTAGCGAGGAATACGGTGGAAAACTATTTGCACAGCGATTTAGAGGACAGTGGTCAAAACAAATAGACTATTTCTTATCAAAAGGCTTCAACATTACCAATCGTACGCAAATAGTTGGTGCGTATTATCCACTTCTTATAAAACCGATCCAAAGTATTCCTGGATTTTCGTATGAGATAAAAGATCAATTTCAATTTAATGTTTGGAAAGATGTAAAAATGAAGCAACAAATTCTTACGAACGAACAAGTTGCCATGATGAATGAGTATTATAGCTCAATTGAATTTGACTATGCAGTTGAATGTAAGCTAGAAAATCAAGTCATTGCCTACTTTGGTATGACAATACGACCAGATACCGGGTATTCAGAAATATTAGCTGTTGCTTATACTGAAGCATCTATACCTTATTTTTATGATATAATGTCGATCATCCATAATGAAAACATCAATCGAAAAGTTACAGTAGTTACAATCACTAAATCACAAATTCCTAAAAGTGTGTTACAAGAAAAGCTTGGCTTTACTCCATTAACTGAAGATGTGATGATGCACAAGAGACAGGGATAAGTGAAAGAAAAGACCGGAAAGCTTGATTTTAAAAAACTTATAGAGATTCCAAAAATAGTGGAATCTCTTTTTTAGCTTACCGTAAAGTCATAAGTCCCACTTTCCACTCCATTAATAAGTATTGTGATGCTATGTTGACCTGGGTAATGTTTTCTAGTTGATAAGTTTTTGAATGAGTGTGTTTTGTTGTATGTTAATGTTTTGCCATTTTCAATTTTGTTTTCGGATATTTTAAAGATTTTTCTTGTACGATTACCTTTTGACTTTACATAATCAATTGCGAATTCGATTCTAAGTTTTGTGGTGGTTGGTTCGTTACTATGAATTGTAAATGAAAAGTTTAAGTCTCCACCAATTACAATCTTGTCCGATTGTAATTGGAATTGGTCTATATGGATTGCTTTTGTCGTTTGGAATCCAAAAATCGTTAAAGCTTCTATATTCCCTTTTTTTAATAGGGTTCTACATGCGTGCTTTATAATCCAATTCGTATGTGGATTTTTACCGTACCATTCTTTCGCAATTTTTAATACTAGAGTTGGGTGATCTTTAGAAATATCGTTTAAATTATTCGCTACACTTTTGCGAACGTATAATGACTCGTCTTCCTTTAAGTTTTCTAGAATAGGAAGAATTGGGGTTGGGTCTTTTTTTAGACTTTTTAGAACCATCCCCCATGGTAATTTTGGACGGCATCCTTCACTTGCAAGTCTTCTTACATGTTCATCTGAATTAGTAGACCATTTTAGCATTTGGGTCATCATTCGTTCTTGGTCTTGTACAATGAACGGTCTAACAGCAAATTCTGATGTTGAGTGCTTTGTGAATATTTCTAGTGCTTCTATTGATTTTTCCCAATGATCTAAGCCGTACACTTCAACAAAATCAGGAAAAAAAATACTACTTAATTGGCCATTTGGAAATTTCTCTAATATACTACTTAAAATCTCTATTGATTTTTCATATTTGTTTGGAAGTGTCTCTCCCAAACAAATCGTAATATGTCTCATTCTTTCCTTTAATGTTTTTTCTTCCCAGCTTTCATTGAAAACCTTATCCATAAATGTTTCTCGATTAAAATCTGTATAAATGTTATTAATTTCGTTTGCAATTTTTGAAATTAAATCGTAGTTATATAAATCTTTTAAAGCTTCTGCCATATTAATTCTCCATATTTTTATTTCAATCGATTCATTAAACTATCTCACCTAGTAATGTGATTGGTTGTAAGATTTGCCTTTTTAATCCCTCAATCGCATCCTTTTTAATAATTGCTAGAGCACATGTCGCGGGACCTGCCGATTTATGTAATGGGATACTAGATTGATTCACTAATTTTATATCGATATTATTTGTTTCCATCAACTGATTCAATTCATATTGAACGCCTTTTGAACCGATTGGTAATAGATCTGAGACTTCTTCGCAATTTGTTAATTGCTTTAATGAATTAAAATTAATGATTTCGTTTTTATTTTCATTTAAATCCTCTAATACCTCATTTCCTACTTTTGGATAACCAATTAATATTACACGATCCCCTGAAATGACTTCTTTTCTATTAAATGGATTATAAATTTCTCCCATTAAAGTGATTCCTAAACCTGTTTGTTTTGTTGGAATATTTTCTTCTGTACTTCCAGTAATATTTATTTCTAAGTTGTCTTCATAAAAATTAGCTTCATTATATTCTTTAATCGCTTTTTCAATCCCGTTTATTATTCGCTTACCTCTACCATTCATTTCTACACATAAAGTATTAATTAAAACAGTAGGCTTAGCTCGAAATACTAATGTTTCAACTAAACATAATTTCGCCGTTAAATAACCTACAATTTCTTCATCGACTTTTATGAAATCAAACTCACTCATCCCTATTCCACCGCAGCTATCACAAGCAATTGTAAAATAACGACTCCCATCTATATGCATTAAAGTTAAATCTCTATATTTTGAAATTTGCACGTTTCATCACCTTTTGAAGTATAAATGCTAAAACAATATTTGCCGCTGAAGCTAAAGTCAATGGCACAACCATTAAGATAAAAAAACTACTAATAGTCTTTGCTGTAAACGAGTGATTCAAATAAGCAATTAATAGACCACTTAACAAAGTTGCCACTGGACCATTTAAAATAATTGCCACGACCATTGCAATGTATTGATTCATTTTTTTAAATAATACGCCATAAATCCAAACAATCACAAGCATTTGTATTGCGATAAATAGATGCACTGGTACTGTAAATGGAAAACCTGAAGTAATAGCTGTAAGAAGATGACCTAGTGCCCCTACAATCCCGCCTGCAATCGGTGAAATCAACATTGCAGCCAGAAAAGCCGGCAATGAATCAAATGCAATAGAATAAACTATTTTTATATTAGACAGTACTGCACTTAATGCGATAAATAATGAAAGTAAAACAATTCTTTTTGTGTTCAAGTTTCTCCATCCTCTTAATTTAGTTGAATGATATTTTTCAAAAATCCAAAACCATCATTATACTCAATTTCAATAATACATCCATTACTCGTATAAAATTTCCAGAAATGACTTAAATCTAAATGAAGTAAATTTAAGAGTAGTAGCTTCATAATTCCTCCATGAGATACTACTATTACATCTTCGTTTTTTGATCTAATGTCATGGCAAAATGTATTAACTCTTTCTGCACACTGCTTTAAGCTTTCCCCATTCGGAATTTGAAAATGAATCAAATCTTCATTCCACTTTTCTACAACTTCAGGCACTTCATTTAAAAGATCAGTATATGTTTTCCCTTCAAATAGCCCAAAATTTGTCTCTTGTAATCGATAATCAACTGTTTTCGATTCTCCTATTAAGTCTTCAATCGCATCACTTAATAAAGTGCATCTACGAAGTGGACTAGAATACAAAGTATAGCGTGAAGTAGACTCAATCATTTTCGTAAACTGGGTTATTACATCACCTATTTGACTTAAGCCTTTTTCTGTTAAATCAAAATCAGTCATTCCTGCATAAACCTTTTGTCTATTTCCAATACTTTCTGTATGTCTAATTAAAAATATTCTCATACTAATCTCTCACCTATAACAGCAAAAATTAAAAAACATAATTGGGAAACTTCAATTGTAAATCCAATTACATCTCCTGTAATTCCATCAAGTTTTTGATTGATTCTTTTCGTTATAAAAGTAATAAAAACAAACGTGATACATACCGCAATAATAATAGCTATTTCATTAATTAATACACTACTTACACAAATGAGTAACACGTATGTAATTAGAACAAATAATGAAGTAGTTTTTTTGGCTTCGATTATAAATTGGCTTCCAAATCCTTCATTTCTAGCATAAGTACTTATTCTACATGTGAATAAGGCAATGCATCTTCCAATTATCGGAAATAAAAAAATAGCAAATGAAGTACTTTTTGATAAAAATAACCAATCTCCTAAAAATAAAACAATTAAGGAAATGACCCCAAATGCGCCAATGCGACTATCTTTCATAATTTCTAGTATTCTTTCTTTTGAACGATAACTAAAAATTCCATCTGACGTGTCGGCTACTCCATCAAAATGTAATCCGCCTGTTAAGAATAAATAGACTAATAGAATAAGAAATGCATTGGCTTCATTGTCCAATATCAGTGAAATTCCACTATTCAAACTAACAAGTATTAAACCAAATAAAACACCTACTAATGGAACTAATCTAATTCCTTTTCCTAGCTCGGCTTCAATAAAATCATAATTTTTAACCGGTATGGTTGAAAAAAAACTGAGGATCATTTTAAATCGATTCATATTGGTACTCCTATTTTATTCTTAATGGTATACCAGCTGTAACGAGTATAACTTCTTCTGCTCTTGAAGCAATTTTTTGATTTATACGCCCAGCAATATCTCTAAAAATTCTTCCTAGTCGATAAGATGGAACAAGTCCATAACCTACCTCATTCGATACAATTATGAATGTTTTACCGTGTTGATCACAAACGTCTATCAACTCGTTCACTTCATTTTCTATATCTGATTCTAGTTTATTTATTTGTTCATTCTTCATGGACTCAAAATCAATATCAGTATAATGATCAAACATTAAATTTGTAATCATAACTGTCATGCAATCTAAAATGACATATTTGGATTGTATAAATTCCTCAGTCATTTTTAATTGATTAAATTGTTTATATCGCTCTACAGTGTGCCAATCAATCGGACGATCTTCTTGATGTCTTTTAATTCTCTCATTCATATCTCCGTCAAATGATATTGCAGTAGCAATATAGACTACATCAGTTGAATATTTTTGTAATTCTCTTATTCTTTTTTCTGCGTAAGAACTCTTTCCACTACGAGCTCCACCAATTACAAGAATCAACTTGTTCACCCCCACGATCAAAATTTCATTTTATTATGCTTATTTCTATCATAATTCATTTTCAATAAAAATGAGCAGAAAAAAGAAGGTGCCTCTATAAAAATCCCCTTCTTTTTAAGCTCTTTCATCTTTTATAAGATTTACTACCTAAAATGTGAACATCAACTTTAATATCCATTATTGATTTAGCATCGACTTCATTAAGCGTTTTTATATCCCACTCTTTTCGATTAAATCGATAAGGCTTTTCTGAAATATTAAGAAGATCTGCGTGAACCTCTTCTCCTTTTTTTACTGTCTTTAAGATTTCACTTTTCATTTTGTTACTGATTTTAGAGGCAATTTTCTTTCTACTAAAAAGGTTCTCATTTTGTACGATGGCTACATCTGTTTTTACTTTAATAATATACTTTGGCTTCTTACCACCTTTTACGACTTTAACTGAACCCTTGGAGCTTCTAACGACTAAATTTAATTTATCTTTTTCAAGTGAAAGTGGTAAATTATAATTTTCTTGATTCATATAATCTAGTGCTTTTAAATCCTTTAAATTTACTTGCCCTTTAAATTTTTTCTGTGATACAGCATAGGCACCATTAATGTAGGCCACCTTGTCTAATTCTTTTTCTTCAAATTTCTTATCTTCAATCCCTAGTGATGGAATTAATAAAGTTCCAACAGGTTCTGTATATCTTGAGATATATTGATGAAATTTAAGGCTTAGAAAAATTAAACCCCCACTACTTTTTTCATCAGGATTCGTTACTACCGTATATAAAAAAGGTAAATTAAAGAAGCTTTGACTTTTTAAGATATCTTTAATATCCTGATCGGTACCATAAATCCACATTGTATATCTTAACTGTGGTCTTCCGCTAATAAAGGAATTAACGTCCTTCAATTTTTTATCAATAACCTCTTTACTTAAGATGACACTATGTACATGGCCATAATATAAAGGCATTGGTGAATGTGATTCTAATTTAGTAAATGCTGACTGTATACTTTTACCTGTTGCTTGACCAATTAATGGAGGGGCTGGTACTTGTAATGCCCCAGTTTCTTGCTTTGCAATATTCGAAAAATTGAGTGCTTGAATCGTGACAACATACTGATTATCCTTAAAATCAATTCCAAAACTAGTAACTAATGTTTGATCAATAATTGTGCGAGTTCCCCAGCAGCCTGTTAAAATGAGTAATTGAAAAATCACCAATATAATGATAAGCAATTTTTTCATCTTATTTCTCACTCCTTCTGACGGTCTTCATCAACTGGATGGAGTGATAGATTTCGTTTGATTTTAAACTTTTGAGGTAACTTAATAACTACATTTAAGAAATCAGATTTACTTGGTACTGAAAGGATTGAAATATACGGTTGACCAAAACTTTCTAACGAAACAATCAACGTTACAACTAGAAAAAATCCAGTATAAAAACCAATTAAGCCTAAAACAGCCGATAAAAATAAAATAAAAAAACGAAGGAATACAATGTTTCCTGAGATATTTTGGTTAATTAATGTATAGCCTGAAATAACTGTTAAAGCTACTACAACAAGCATTGCAGGTGAAGTTAGTCCTGCACGTATTGCGGCATCACCAATAAATAGCCCTCCTAACACGGCTACGGTTTGGCCTACCGCTTTTGGTAACCGAATCCCCGCTTCTTTAAATAATTCAAAAAAAACTAACATTAAACAGGCCTCTAATGGAGCTGAAAATGGCAAACCGTTTCTTGACATACCAATCGTCGCAAGGAATGGATATGGTATTTGATCAATATGATAAGTAACCATTGCAATATAAAATCCTGGTAGGAAAATTGTTGTGATGATTGCCATGATTCTAAGATACCTAACTACATTGACATAATAAAAACTTGAATGTATATCCTCTGGTGAATAGACGAGTTGATTTAAGTTTGTCGGACCGATTAAACAAGTAGGATTCCCATCAACAATTACTGCAAACCTACCTTGATTTATTGATTGTACGACGAAATCTGGTCTACCAATATTATCTATAAGCGGGAAGATTGAAAAAGGTTGATCGTATAAAGCTTCCTCAATTTCATAGCTACTCACAATCACATCTTTTTTTATATTGCCTAAGCGTTGTTTAACATCTGAGAGAATTGCAGGATTAATAATATCTTCCATATAAACTAATAAAACTTTCGTTCGACTACGTTCACCAATTGTAAATTCAACACTTTTTAATGTTGAAGTCTTTAGTCTTTGGCGAATTAATGCCATATTAATTAAAATACTTTCAACAAATCCGTCTCTTGGACCGCGAATAGAATTTTCTAAATTTGATTCTTCTGGACTTCGTTGTGGAGGATTAGCAACGGGAATAAAAAAAACATCATTTAAATAAGAACTAAATACGACTAAATCTCCAGAAAATAAGTTTTCTTCAACTTCCTTTTTAATCGTAGATCCATCTTTTAATCTTTTAGCTTCAACTATATTTCTTAATAACTCAAAATCAAACTTTTCTTCTTTATGGACTACATTAAATATGTCATTAATAATTTGATTACTAAATTGACCATCTATTAAGTTTGGACAAAACATGATGATGACAAAATGTGAGTCTTCACCTTCTTTATATGATTTCGTTCTAAATTCGATATCCGAAGAGTGATTAAAAGACTCCATAAAGTCTAGTAGATTAAGGTTTTCTAAAGTTGTCGATTCTTTTGTCATGCGGAATCACCTTTTAATTTTGAAATAACTAAAAATAGTAACATCGTACATAATAAGAAAATTAAATTGATTGGAAAGTAGTAGTATTGCAAAAAGTTATAAAATGCTGATGCGTTCCAGGGGACCATTGCCGCTATTATTAAAGAAAGTGACAATAATGGTAAACTCCATTTTTTCCGCCCACTGTAATTGATAATATAATTTGCGATATATACATTTAAACTAATCCGAACAAAAGCGCCAGATAACCACTGATAAATTGATAAAAAATCCAATCTTGTAATATTTTCACCTAAGGTTAAAAGCTTCCATTGTTCATAAACTGGATTTCTCATTTTTTCAGCTTCAAGTGGTCCAAACTCCATAATCGCTCCTGTTAATGGTCCTAAAATTAACATTAATAATATAAAACTTATGATTATTAGCCATTTTACTTTTACTTTATCTTTCAAATAGGAGATTAAAAATAAAATATAAATGATTTC
>NZ_NTZO01000577.1 GCF_002559405.1 Bacillus sp. AFS001701
GCAAAGCCCATTTCATGTGTAACGATGACCATTGTCATACCTGTATGAGCTAATGATTTCATTACTTCAAGTACTTCTTTTACCATCTCTGGATCTAGAGCTGATGTTGGTTCATCAAATAGCATTACTTTAGGTTCCATTGCAAGTGCTCTTGCAATAGCTACACGCTGTTTCTGACCACCTGAAAGTTTAGGAGGATATACGTTTGCTTTTTCAAGAAGTCCAACTTTTTCAAGAAGTGCCTTTGCACTTTCTTCTGCTTTAGCCTTACTCATACCTTTTACATTAATCGGAGCATACGTAATATTTTCTAGAACTGTCATATGTGGGAACAAATGAAAATGCTGGAATACCATACCTACATCTTCACGAATTTTCATTAGATTACTTTTAGGATTTGTAATTTCAATATCATCCATCCAAATTTCACCATTTGAAGGAGTTTCTAATAAATTCATACAACGTAAAAATGTAGACTTTCCAGAACCAGATGGGCCAATTACAGCAACAACAGACCCTTGTTCAATTATAGTTGTTATACCTTTTAATACATGAACATTTCCAAAGCTTTTATTTAAATTAGTAATTCTAATCATTTGTACGCATTCTCCTTTCAACAGATTTACCTAGAAGTGATAGGATCATAATGATAATGTAATAGATTGCAGCTACAAAAATAAGTGGCTCCATAAATGAGTAAGTTTCCCCACCTACTAAGAATGCTCTTCTCATTAAATCAGATGCACCAATTACTGTTACCATTGCTGATTCCTTCGTTAACGTAATAAACTCATTCATTAAAGCTGGTAAAATATTTTTAAATGCTTGAGGTAAAATAATTTTAGACATCATTTTACGGTAAGGGATACCTAAAGCTGAAGCAGCTTCTTGTTGACCTTTATCTACTGCTAGTATACCTGCACGGATGATCTCTGATACATAAGCTCCTGAATTCAATCCAAAAGCCAATACCGCTGCTGGGAACTTTTCGATATCGAAACCAATTAATTGTGGTAAACCATAATAAATGATCATTAATTGCAAAACCATCGGTGTTCCACGAAAAATTGAAGTATAAAAATCAGCTATTACAACTAACCATTTTGCACGGCTAATTTTCATTAATGCAAGTAATATTGCTAAAACAAGACCTAATAAAATTGAACAAACAACTACTAATAGTGTTAATTTTAATCCGGCCAATATATATGGAATTGAAGGGACAATTTGAGAAAAATCTAAGTTCATATTGTAGTACTCCTTTACTATTTGTCTTTTAAATTGCAACGTTTATTCGACAAAGTCTGTTTAGATAAAGAGCACTGGTTTAGAAACCAATGCCCTTTGTTTCATATAATTCATATCCAATGGATTGCTCATATTCTGTTAATGCTTCATCTAAGATTGCTAACCCATCATCGATTTGATTCTTCGTAACTGTTAATGGTGGAATCATTCGAATTACTTCACTGTTATTACCACAGAAGTAGAATAAAACACCTTTTTCCAAAGCAAGATCAAGAATTTTAAATAAACCATCACCGTTTGGTTCTTTTGTAGCTGGATTAATGATTTCAATGCCAATCATTAAACCAATTGAGCGAATGCTTCCAATTACCGGATGCTTTTCTTTTAATGCATTCAGTTTTTCTACTGCGTAAGCACCAACTTCTCTCGTATTTTCTAAAAGCTTTTCTTCTTTTATAATTTCTAAAACAGCCAATGCAGCTGAACAAGCTATTGGATTGCCTCCAAATGTTGTTCCGTGACTACCTAGTGGCCACTGTTTCATTAGTTCATTTGATGCTACAGTAGCACTTAAAGGAATACCATTTGCAATACCTTTTGCGATTGCCATAATATCTGGCGTTACATCAAAAGTGTGTGCAGCAAACCAATCTCCTGTTCGTCCAAATCCAGTTTGAACTTCATCAAAAATTAGTAAAATATTATTTTTATCACAGATTTCTCGTATTTTCTTTAACCATGCTTTAGGTGGTACTATATATCCACCTTCACCTAGAACTGGCTCTACAATAACTGCAGCTACTTCTTCTGGAGTTACTTGATGATTAAATAAACGTTTAAAATCCTTTTCTAATTGCTCTACTACATATTGTTCTTCATCATAACCTTCAGGGCATTCTGAAACATTAGCATAAGGTATTTGATAAGAGCCTGTTGGTTGTAAAAATTTTCGATACTTACTTTTTGAAGTCGTAACGCTTAATGCTCCCATAGAACGGCCATGGAAACAACCAATAAATGAAACAATATATGGACGTTTAGTAGCATGTTTAGCTAACTTTATAGCACCTTCAATCGCTTCAGTTCCACTATTACCAAAAAAGAAAGTATCTAAGTTACCAGGAAGAATTTCAGCCAACTCATCTGCTAGCTTTAAAATCGATTCGTAAATAATAACACCTGATGGACCATGTGCTAAAGAATCTGCGCCATCTTTAATTGCCTGTACTACTTTTGGATGACGATGTCCAACATTAGTAGTAGCAATGCCAGATGTAAAGTCTAAGTACTCTTTACCATCTACACCATAGTAGTAACAGCCTTCTTCCTTCACAACTGGTAAGTTAGGATGATCCTTTGCCATGCTTGGTGCAAGACGTAAAGGCATTTTTTCTAATAAGTGACTCCAATCTTTCTCCATCAATAATTCCTCCCCTGATTACAACAACAACTTATCATTCTATATCATCTGCCATACCCTATAGTTTTATCTTTTAATCTATTAATACCTTACGGATTACTTCAATTCACCGAACCATTTTTTAACTAATTTATCAACAGTTCCATCTTCTTTTAATTCTTTTAATGCTTTTTCAAATTTAGGTGTTAATTTACTACCTTTTGGAAGAGCTACTGCTGAACCTGATTGTTCAAAGAAATCTTGCATTAATTCCCCTTGCATTTCAGGTAATTTATTTAGATATCCACTAGCTACAGATTGTTCGATAACAACAGCATCAAATCTTCCAGCTTTTAATTCTTCTACCATCTCAGGAATACGGTTACGGTTTTCAACTTTAAATCCAACCTTTTTAGAAACTTCAATTGCTTTTGTTTCTTGAATTGAACCAGCTTGTACACCAACTGTTTTTCCTTTTAAATCTTCAACACTTTTAATGTTTGAATCTTTATTTACAACTATTTCATTTTGATCAGTGAAATATGGCTCAGTGAAATCTGCATTTTTCGCACGCTCAGGTGTCTTTTTCATACCGGCCATAATAAAATCTACTTTATCTGCATTCATCGCAGTAATTAATGAGGTAAAATCAATATCTTTTACTTTAATTGTGTATCCAGTTTTTTTACCAAGCGCTTTAGCTAAATCAACATCAAACCCGACTATTTTGTCATTTTTTGTGTCAATAAATTCATAAGGCTTATAATCCGCACTTGTTCCTAAGATTAAGGTTTTATCATCTGACTTGTTACAAGCAGATAACATTCCAATTGATAATGCTGATGCAGCTAAAACTCCGACTATTTTTTTCATTAATGCTTCCCCCTAATTTTTGTAAAATTCAAACTTATTATTTCTATTATCTTTTTTAGTATTCTATTAAACAACCATTTTTTTCGAATGAATAATTATTCCACAAAATGAATTTTAACACATACTAATAATTATGCAACTATATTTTTCTGTATTTCGACAAAAAAATTAGACATAGCCTAATTTTACAGGGATATTATAATAAAAATTTTTTTATTAATATTCATTATGTTTATATATTTATTCATTCAAGTGAATGCGAGTGTTGTTATTAGACTTTTCATATCTTTCAAAAAATTTTCGACAAATCTCGCAAATCACTTTATTTTTCATGACCGAATACTTAAATTCCCCCAAATTTAAGCGTTTTCAACCTTATTCATAAAAAAAATACCATTGTGGAAATGGTATTTTCATAAAAATGATTACATTATTCATTTATAAATTATTTTATGGTATTAAAACTTCCTCTTCAATTACTACATCAACAACCTTATTCTCCTTATAATAAAAGGAATAATGATGATTTCGCTCGTTTTTTAATAGTATCGGAAGAAAATAAGGAATACACTCTCCTACTCCTTGATTTTTTTCATCTATTACCCAATCAATTTTTTTCCAATCTAAAATTCCTTCATCTGTTTTTAAAGGCGTATCATATTTTAAGCGATTAGAAACCTCGGCCAGAAATACATACATACCTCCGAAATCCACATCTTCTTCATGCCAGGTCACTTTACCTTTATAAGTTATATCATTCAACTCAATCTGTATTCCGGTTTCTTCTGCAATCTCTCTTTGAACGGATCTTTCGATTGTTTCCCCTTTTTCTATTTTTCCACCAACACCATTCCAAATTCCCATTGTAGGAGCATTTATACGATTTAACAATAATAGTTCATCATTGCGTTTGATAAAACATAAAGTATATTTCACAAATTCCCACTTACCTTTCAAGCATATTAGTAAATTTTATTCCTATTAATTATGGCATAATTTGCTAGTAAATTGTGTTCAAAACAACTTTACTAATTATTTAGAATATTTTAATATTTAATTAATATATTAGTACTACAAAGGAGAGGTGTGTTGTGGATCAATCAAATATTATCGATTTAAACCAATATAGAAAATTAAAAAAACATAGATTAGAATCCTTCGCTTTTAGAGTGAAATATGATGAAACAGCATATAATGATGCATTAAAGTTATTAATTTTTACATGCTCTTTAGCTGCAGTATCTTTCTTTTTTATCTTTTATTTTATTTACAAAATAATTAACTAAAACGCTTCATTTAAAACTCAGTTTACATAATAATAATATTATGCACAAAAAAAGTACAAAAATTTATGGAATTCCCCCCATAAATTTTTGTACTTTT
>NZ_NTZO01000578.1 GCF_002559405.1 Bacillus sp. AFS001701
AATTTGGTAATTGATTGACAGGGTTGTTTTTCAACAACGTGAAAAAAGCTAACTAGTTCAGTTAGCTTTTTTGTATTGCAATATAAAACAGTCAAACGGAAAACCTACATTAAGTGAACATTATTGATGATTAAATTATGATTTTGGATGATCTATAAATAATGGTTTTAAATGTTAATCTGTTTAAGCAATTTCATGATTCCCAATAACACTGGTAATGATTTTTTTCAGAAGTTAAAAAGATTATGAGCTAATATATAGATAAACAAATTCAATTGAGTAGTTTAAACATTATTGTACGATTTTAATTGAAATACAAACTACTGAATAAGCCCTGTTATTGTACTCTAAGGAAAGGCTATTTGATTAGGTTTTAATGCAGACAGAATCTCGCCCCATGGAAAGCGAGCATCCTGTAATGGGAATCAACATCACGAAGGCTCCTTTTACGAAAATTTGATAATTAATTAAAAATATTGTTTTTCAACAGCGTGATACAAAGTTAACTCAAACAGTTAGCTTTTTTATTTCTCAAAATCCTCCTATTATCATCAAAACTAAGTAAATCGTTACATGTTTTGGTTCTTTTAGACAAATAATTTAATAAAACACAATACCTATAAAAAAGGCGATTAGAGTATAATCCTGAAAATTAGTAACTTAAGTCTTGTATTACTACTTTTTACTAATCATAAAAAGAAGTTTAGTATCTTAATACACTTATTTAAGGGGGCGTATTTGTTGAGAAGAAGAAAAATTGTTATAACGTTTCTTACATTTGCTTTAGCAGGTTCTTTGTTATCAAATACAGCACTTGCAAAAGAGGATACAGTTAATACTTATGAAAAGATTGATTTAGTTGGTCTAGGAGATTCCATAACATTTGGTTTCAATTTAGGCACTAATAATAATATACCATCAAACTATGCTTTCCCATTTCTAATTGGTGAAAAAGCAAACCTTGAAGTTCATGATTTAGGCGTTCCAGGCTGGACGACAGCTAATCTTTTGCAAGCAATAAAATATGATACCAATTTCAGACAATCAATAAAACATGCGGACTATATTACTTTGGATATAGGAAATAATGATTTGTTACATACTTTGAAAAAAAGTAATCACTTAGAACAACTTCCAGGAAAAATTGCTTCAATGATGCCGAAATTAACAGGGAATTTAAATGAAATAATTAAGGAAATTCGTGAACTCAGCGATGCTCCGATTGTATTGTACAATTTCTATAATCCATTTCAAGAAAATAATCAACCGATGCATAAACTATCAAATCAATTATTATCATTCATCATTAATCCTAAAATTGCTAGCATTGAAGGTAAATACAAAAATGTAAAAATAGCTGATGCTTTTTCTGCGTTTGATGAAAAACAAGCAACGTATGTTAGACAGGGAGATATACATACAACGATTGATGGACAAACTGTACTTGCTAATATCGGAAGGAACGCGCTCGGTATAAAAAAGTAATAACGTAGTAGGTTTTTATTTTTCAATTTAACTTAATTATAATAATCGATTAACCATAGATTGTGGTTAATCTTTTTTTATTGTTTTATTTCTTATGTTAATTAATTTTGAATGGAGACATAACACATTCATCATAGAACTATATATTAATATTTACTAAAAATGCCGTTTGGATTTTGAACAATGATTTTATATTAGGAGTGATCTAATGGAAAGTATCCATGAGATACTAAATGAGATTACATCATCTAAAGAGGGGGATGTATTAGCTACAATTATTCATGTAGAAGGCTCAGCCTACCGAAAAGAAGGAACTTCCATGTTATTTAAGGGAAATGGGAAAGAGGTTGGCTTACTAAGTGCGGGTTGCCTTGAAGCAGATTTGTCATATCGAGTTCAAGAAACAAGAGTAAGAAAAACACCTCAAACTGTTACTTATGACATGAGTGCAGAAGATGATTTAACATGGGGTAATGGAGCAGGGTGTAACGGAATAATTACTGTACTTTTGGAGCCAATTGATGAAAGTATGTTTAATTTACTAACTAAATTAAAAACATTCCTATTAAATGGTACGAGTGTATCGATGATGAAAATTTTATCGGATGATAAAAATGAAGTTGAAACTTTATTCTTAGTGGATGAAAAGACCTTTTTTGGAAATTGTAGTGAAGGAAAATTAGATCAGATTAAAAGTGCTCTTATTCATTATACTAATCAAAAAAGTGGGCTACGAATGATTGAACCGCTTGAAACTAATACGTATTTACATACTTTTCATCCAAAGCCTCGATTATTCGTGTTTGGAGCAGGTAAGGATGCGATACCTTTAGTAAAACTTGCATCTTTAGCAGGATTCTTTGTAACGATAACCGATTGGCGTGCGGATCTATGTTCTAATGAATACTTTCCAGACGCAGAACAAATCCTTGTGGGCTTTCCGCGCGAAATCATACCAAAACTTCAATTGACTGCTTCTGATTCTGCTATCATCATTACCCATCAATTCCAAAAAGACAAGGAAATATTAAATCATATTTTAAATAGTAATCTTAAGTATTTAGGCGTTCTTGGTGGTAAAAAACGAATCCAACGACTTTTGGAAGGTAAAAAAATAGATACTGAAATAAATAGCCCAGCTGGCCTTCAAATTGGTGCTGAGGGCCCAGAAGAGATTGCAATCAGTATTGTTGGTGAATTAATTCAGCGACAAAGAATAAAGAAGATATCTAAGCATGAAGAATAGTAGAATCATTGCAATTTTACTTGCTGCTGGTAGTAGTAAAAGAATGGGGCAGAATAAAATTTCACTTCCATTAGGTAATTCTACAATTGGAGGTTTCAGCTTACGTAAATTTATCAATTCTAATATTGACCATGTTTTTGTCATAACAAAAGAAGATGATTCACTAAATTGGATTTGCAAAGATCTTTTTCAAAAACCTTATAAAGATTCATGGACACATGTTACATGTACAGATGCTAACAAGGGTCAATCATATTCTTTAAAATGTGGTTTAACTCAAGCCCTAAAAACAAAGCCTTTAGGGGTCATGATCCTTCTCGCAGACCAACCTTTTTTATCGATCCAAACGATAAATGAATTACATCAAATTTATTTAAAGCGTGTTAGTGAGAACTCAACAATTCCTTTTTTAGCAGCAAGCTTTCAAGGTATTCCTAGACCCCCAATCATCCTATCGCCTAATACGATACCTTACTTATTTACGTTAAATGGAGATGAAGGAGCAAGAGCAATTATTCGGAATCATACTAATTTAGAGGGTTTGTTAGTTGAATTTGAGAATAAGTGGGATTTTTTTGATATCGATACAAAAGAAGCGTATGAAGTAGCGAAAGGAATTGAGCTGAATGGTGATTAAACAAGGACATGCAAACTTTCATTATCCTGCTGTATGGTTTCCAGATACACTTGCAAAAGCTTACAAATTAAAACAGGAATTCCTTAATGACTCATGCATTATCGCAGGTGGAACACTTTTACAAACTTATTGGGAAAAGGGAGTACAGTGTCCTAAAAATCTAATAAGTATTGAAAACGTAAAAGAATTGCAGGAATATAAGTTGATGAAAAATAATCGTCAAACCTTTATCCTAATGGGAGCATTAACCACTCTAGATTGTTGCAAGAGTAAAGCGATTTTCCTTGATAATGTCCCAATATTAGTTGAAGCCATTCGCAATATTGCATCACCAGCTATTCGAAATAGAGCAACAATCGGGGGGAATATTGCAAATGGTAATGGTGATGTAATTCCTGCATTATTAGTATTGGATGCGAGTCTCATATTATATGATGCACATCATTTGCGAGAAATAAAATTAGCAGAATGTATAAAAAATGAAAAATATCTATCAAATTCCATTCTAGTGAACGTTAAAATACCTGTACAAACAAAGAAATCAAGTGAAAATTATTTCTATAAAAAAATAGGATTAAGAGAGAGTTTTTGTCAAAGTATTGTGAGTATATCTGGATATTTCAAAATTGGCAAAAAAAAGATAATCGAAAAAGTATACTTAGCAGTTGGTGGTAGCTCTTTTTTACCTCAGAGGTTAGTAGACACCGAGGAGATTATTAAAAATTTATACCTACCATCTTATCAATTAAAGGAAATAGAACAAGCAATCAAAAAGGAATTCAAACCTCCTTCTGACCATTTTACTTCCTCAAACTATAAACAGGAGATTACAACTAATATTATTGTTTCCGAGATTACTAAAATAGTTAGTAAATAAGAGGTGAACAATGAGTAAAAATCTGATTCCAACAGAAAAAGAAAGAAGAGTTCGTCCGGATGGCCTAAGCAAGGTGAGCGGTGAAATGAAATATCTAACAGACCTCTCCTTCCCAAACATGTTATATGGAAAAGTATTAAGAAGCACTGAGCCACATGCAGAGATTTTATCTATATCAATTGAAGAAGCTGAAAAACTTTCAGGTGTTAAAGCAATTGTTACATATAAGGATATCCCTGGTTTAAATGGTTTTGGTTTAATATTCCCTGACCAACCCGTTTTTTGTAAAGATCGAGTAAGATATGTCGGTGATGCAATTGCTGCTATTGCCGCTGATACAGAAGAAATTGCTGAACAAGCACTGGAATTGATTAAAATCGAATATAGAAAGCTACCTGTTATTGCTAGCCCTGAAATGGCTCTCCACAAAGACGCTCCTAAATTACATGAACAAGGAAATATTTTACACCAAGCAAAATATAAAAAAGGTGATGTTTACCAAGGCTTTCGTGAATGTAATACGATTGTAGAAGAAACATATGAATTACCTAGGCAAATGCATGCCTATATGGAAACAGAAGGAGGAATCATAGTACCTGAAGCAAGCGGGAGTCTAACTGTATATGTTGGAACACAGCATGGTTTTAAAGATCGGTTTCAATTGTCCAGAATCCTAAATATTCCAGAAGAAAGTATCCGAATTATCTCCAGTCCTATGGGTGGTTCTTTTGGAGGGAAAGATGAATTAAATATTCAACCATATGGCGCATTGCTAGCTTTAAAAACTAAATGTCCAATAAAAATTCACCAAAGTAGAAGTGAATCTGTTAAATCTGGCATAAAACGTCATCCAATGAAAATCACAATGAAAACGGGTGTAAACGAAAATGGAGTAATTATGGCACATAAAGTGAAAATTATTGCTGATACAGGTGCATACGCAACATTAGGTCCCGCTGTTTTAGATTTTGCTATCGAGCATGCTCCAGGACCATATATTATCCCTAATATTGAAATTGAAGGATTTTCAGTATTTACAAATAATGGAGTTGCTGGTGAATTTAGAGGTTTTGGCGGAAATCAAATAACGTTTGCTCTTGAGGGACAAATAGACCGAATTGCTGAAAAACTAAAAATGGATCCTATTGAATTTCGTTTTAAAAATTTAAGAAAAATAACTGATTTAGGGCCATTAGGTCAAAAGATTGTACCAACAAATGGTGCTTTTGATGTATTAAATCAAATATCTAAAAGACCTATACAAAATAATCAGAATGAAAAAGATCTTAGTCAGCATTGGAAGTTATATGGAAAAGGAATTGCCCTAACAATGCATGGTGGAGGACTTGGATACGAAAGAATAGATCCAGCTGGGGGTCGGATATCGTTTACGAGAAAAGGTGAAATTGAAGCGGCATTTGGATTTGAAGAATGTGGTCAAGGTATACTCGCTGTTATCCAAACATTGTTAATTGATGAATTTAATTGTTCAATTCAAGATATTAATATTATTATAGGCGACACTGAACTAGTGCCAATAAGCGGTTCTTCAACAGCTTCTAGGGCTACAAGCATGGTGTGGCATTCTCTAAAAAGAATGAAAGATTCATTTAACAATCAGATTCTTGTTCTAGCCCAAAAAGCTACTAGAATACCTATTAATATTCTTAAAATGGGACCGAATGGAATTTGGTTGAAAGGTAAAGGTAGAGAAGATAAATTTATCATCTCTTATAAAGAACTTGCTCAAAAAATGCCTCAAAATCAAGAAATAATCGTTCAAACATCTTTTGATTTTCCTACAAGTCCTGATGCATCTGTCGGAGGTAGTCACTATCTTTATTCGTTCTCATCTGTTTTGGCTCAAATTGAGATTGACCTCCTTACAGGTAAAATAAAGATACTTGATCTAGACCAAGTAGTTGCTGCTGGACCAGTTGTCAATCCTTTGGGCTATAAAGGACAAATAGAAGGTGGAGGTGTTATGGCTTTAGGGTATACATTGATGGAAGATTCGTTAATGGAAAATGGAGTTTATGTTTCTGATAACTTTGATACGTATTTAATACCAACGATATGTGATGTACCTTATAAATTAAATGTAGAACCAATTGAAAAACTTGATGAAGAAGATTCATTTGGACCTAGAGGAGTTGGAGAAATTGGAACAGTTGCTGTTGCTCCTGCAATTGCTAGAGCAATTTTTGATGCGACAGGTTGTTGGATTAATAAATTACCAATTTCACCAGAATATTTATTGAAATTAATAAATTCAAGGAGATGAGATAAAGGGTATGAATAAATATGATCAAGATCAACCTATTCATTTGCTTGAACTTAATTTAAAAATAAATAATATGGAAAAACAATTACATGTTGCTCCTACAACGCGTCTAATTGATATTTTACGAGAACAGTTAAAAATGACAGGAACAAAAATTTCTTGTGAAATTGGTCGATGTGGTGCGTGTGCTGTCCATATGGATCATAAACTAGTTAATTCATGTTTAATGATGGCATATCAAGTAAATAATACTTCTATCTGTACAATTGAAGGGATAGCAGATGTAGAACTCCATCCTATACAGAAAGCTTTCTTAGAAGAAGGAGGGTATCAGTGTGGATACTGTACCCCGGGTATGATTATGGCTGTAAAAGCACTCATCGACACAAACTCAAATCCAACAGAGGATGAAATCAAAGAAGCATTATCGGGTAATCTATGTAGGTGCACTGGATATACAGGAATTATACGCTCGGTCCAAAAAGCAATTGCAATGATAAATAAGATTGATAAATAATTTCTAATTATATAAGTATAAATAACACTGGGTTAAAACTTTGTCCTTCTATATTTTCCCTATAGATATTAGGGTAAATATGAGGGGATTTTTTGTGTTTAGAGATATTTTTTAATTTTCTTTTGGTGCATTTGCTGGTTTTAGTGCTTTGAAAATAATAAGCAATCTGGTGATTAATAATAATACAGATAAACTTTTTCTATTTAGTTTGTTTGTTTTTTTTAATTATTTTGATGAAATCATAATTTAGTTAATTGTTTGGATTAACAAACAAGTAAGATTGGTATTTCTTTCAGAAAATTCAGAAATATAATATTCTAAAATAGACTGGGTAGTTTAGATTTTTAGTCATCAAAAAAGGAAGGAGTATGATGACTTTGGTTTCAAATAGTAATTTACCATTAAATGAGGAAAATCAATTAATAAATCATGTTGACCTACATAATGTTTTTAATAACATGGCAGAAGGATGTTACTATTTAAATTCGAAAATGGAATTTGTTTTTATTAATAAGGCTGCTGAAGCAATGATTGAAAAACCGAAAAAAGAGTTAATCGGTGTTTGTTTGTGGGATGCATTACCTAATTATGTAGATACAGATGTATATCATTATTATAATACGGCTATTCGCTTATAAGTTGTTAGAAGTAATTATAAATTATTATATAAAATGGGTATAATAAATAAGAGTTTGGTGTTGGTAACACTAAACTTAAGTACAACACCCGTAGTGATACGGATGACAAATACGTCCTTGGGGAAGGACGGTTACTTTTTTTTAGAAGTAATATTATGATGGCAACGATATTAGCGTAATCGTTGCCATTACATTTTATAATAAAGTTCATTAAATGGGGTGCCTATAAATTCGGTACCCTTTTCTATTGATTAGCAGGAACTTAAAAAGATAAATTTAATATATAAATAAAAGTTCAGTAAGACTAACAAAGTCTAATATAATTCATAATTTAAAGAGAAGAACTTCTATTTGGTTAACAGACAAAAGGAGTGTGCAAGATGGAACGGAAAAAAATAAATCAGCTTTTAATTTGGATGATAATTTTATCTCCGGTTTTATTCTTCCTAATACCGATTTTAGTCGGTTTAATTTTAACGCATCCATTTAGACGAAAAACCGAACAAAACCCTGCCGATTACAATTTGCAATTTGAAGAGGTTGAATTTAAGAGTAATCTTGATCAAGTTGTGCTAAGAGGATGGTGGATACCAGCAAAAAATTCAACAACTAAAACTGTCATAACTGCACACGGGTACACAGATGAACGAAGTCAAAAAAAGATTAATGGCCTTCGAATTGTGCAATCTATCCATGATCAAGGGTATAATGTATTGATGTTTGACTTCCGTAATAGTGGAAAATCAGGTGGACGAACAACAGGAATTGGATATTATGAACAGCATGATTTATCGTCGGCTGTGGAATATGTGATTAACCAACGAAATCAACAAGAAATTGTTTTGCTTGGATGGAGTATGGGTGGGGCGACATGTTTACTGGTTGGTAGCCTTCATCCGCAAATTAAAGGTGTTATTGCAGATAGTCCATTTCATGATTTACAAACTTATTTGGAAGATAATTTAAGTGTTTGGTCAAAATTACCTAAAAAACCGTTTACTTCAATCATTTTACGTTCGATGAAACATTTATTAAAGATTGATCCAAAAGAAGTGTCACCAGTCATATCAGTTCAAAAAGGAAATTCTACAAATTATTTATTAATTCACGGAAAGAATGATTTGAAAGTACCATTCAGTAGTAGTGAAATGATTTATGAACAAATCCCAAATGAAAACGAAAAAACATTATGGCTAACAGAACATGGACATATTACAACTTTTATTGAAGAACCAGAACCATATACGAAGAAAGTAATTGATTTTATTGAAAAGACGTTTTCGTCTAATGCAAATTAAAAAACAAATTAGATTTTGTGAAACAGATGAACCTTAAAGAACGGTTTATCTGTTTTTTATTTGAGAAAGATATTCTTCAGTACATGAAAGTAGAGCGTGTAGAAAATACTATTATTTATAAAATTGGTTTAAATAAAAATATAATTTTTGCCCCAAAAAGCTCTATTTTACTAAAAAGGCAGGTGAACTAAAATGGCAAATGAATATCGTTCGCGAGAGGAACGTAAACGGCTGGAAAAGCCTTCTAAAATTTCCAATAAGCCTGAAGGCTTATGGAAAAAAATTACTGTAACATTATTATCAATCGTAATTGTTTTCATACTGATTGGTGTAGGAATATTTTCATATTTAGTTAGCGGAGCACCCGCATTAGATGAATCAAAACTTAAAGTACCGCTATCTTCGACTATTGTTGATAAGGATGGCAAAGTTGTAGCAGAATTAGGTAGAGAACAACGTACAAAAGTGTCCTACAATGAAATTCCTAAGGTTGTTGAAGACGCATTTATTGCTACCGAAGATGTGCGGTTTTATAAACATAAAGGCGTAGACATTCGTCGAGTATTCGGTGCAGTTTTGGCAAATATTACTGGTGGTTTCGGATCGCAAGGTGGAAGTACAATCACGCAGCAAGTCGTAAAGAACTCATTTTTAACTTCTCAAAAAACAATTAAGCGTAAAGTTCAGGAAATGTACTTAGCATTTAAATTAGAACAAAGATACTCTAAACATCAAATATTAGAAATGTATTTAAATAAAGTCTACTTTTCAAATGGACTTAAAGGGAGAGGAGTATATGGTGTAGCAAAGGCTTGTGAAACTTATTTTAGTAAAGATTTATCTAAAATTACCTTACCAGAAGCAGCAACTTTAGCAGGTATGGTGAAGGCTCCAAATAGCTATAATCCTGCAAAGCACCCTATTGAGTCACAAAATCGTAGAAATACTGTTTTAAGTCAAATGAAAAAATATGGTTATATTAAAGAGGAACAATTTACAACAGCAAAAGCAATACCAATGAAATCATTAGTAAAAGTTCATGAATCGGGTGGTACAAAATACAATTCATTTATCGATGTAGTCGTAAATGAAGTAGAAAAAAACAGTGATGCAAATGTTTATACTGATGGACTTACAATTGAAACAACATTAGATCCTAAAGCACAGGATAAAGCGGATGAAATATTAAGTAGAGGTAAAAGCTTCTATCCTAGTGATGAATTTCAAACTGGCTTTGTATTATTAGATACGAAAACGGGTGAAATTCGAGCAGTAGGTGCTGGTAGAAATACAAGTACTGGTGGTTTAAACTTTGCAACTGATATTAAAAGACAGCCGGGCTCTTCAATTAAACCTATACTTGATTACGGTGCAGCTATTCAGTATTTAAAATGGTCAACTTTTCACCAAATACTTGACGAGCCTTATACATATTCTAATGGTACACCTATTAGAAACTGGGATCGAAAATATAAAGGTAATATTTCAATTCGATTAGCATTAGTCGATTCTCGAAATATTCCTGCATTAAAGACTTTCCAGGCTGTAGGAAGTGATCGTTCTAGAGAATTTGGGAATGGTTTAGGGTTTAATTTTTCGAAAAATACTTATTATGAATCTTATTCTATAGGAGGATTCACAGGTGTATCAGCAATGGAGATGGCAGGTGCTTATGCTGCATTTGGAAATGGTGGAATTTATAATAAGCCTCACTCCGTTAAAAAAATTATTTATCCTGATAAAACTGAAAAAGTATTTGCAACTGAGCCTAAACAAGTAATGAGTGATTATACTGCATATATGGTAACAGATATGCTTCGCGATGTAGTAAAAACACCACTTGGTACTGGTAAGAGAGCAAATGTACCAGGACTTGATATGGCAGGTAAAACAGGTACGACAAACTACTCTGATGAAGTAAAACAAAAATACGGATTTCCGGATAACGCAACTCGTGATAGTTGGTTTGTTGGATATTCTTCTGATGTTACAATGGCTGTTTGGACAGGGTATGAAAAAAATAAAAAGAATAATTTTCTTGGTAAAGGTTCAACGAATATTGCTAAATTCATTGCAAGAGATATGTTAGCGGCCAATGGAGATCGAAACGCAGTATTTAGAAAACCTTCATCAGTTGAAGAAATTCGAAACGAATTATACATCCGAGGGGAAAAAGTAGATGATATTCCTAAAGATATAGTGATTGAGTCTGCAAAAAATGTTAAGTCAAATTATGACCCAGTTACAAGTAATATTTCATTAAATTGGACGTATCCTGCAAATCTGCTTCAAAAGACGTCTTTTGAAGTAAGTTATACTGTAAATGGTGCAGCGGGACAAACTCAAAAAATTCAGGGTACAGCAACAAGCATTAATGGAATTGTCCCTGGAGATATTGTAAAAATAACGATTATTGCTACGAGTACTGAAGGTAAGAGTGGCCCTGTTATAGTTACAGTTGATTTATCTTCAACTGAACAACCAACTACTCCACCTGCAAATGAAGGTGAACAAGGAACTGGAAATGGACAAGGAACAGGAAATGAGCAAGGTAATAATGGAAACGGGACAGGAGAAGGTACAAACCCAGGTGATCAAACGCCGGGTACAGGAGACGGGAATGGAGATAATATTGTAAATCCAATCGTCCCTAACCCTAAAAATCATCATTAAATCTAAATTTAAAACGCATTGAGAAAATATCAATGCGTTTTTTATTCGTTTAGTATGCTGTAAGGTAATTTCCTATATTCGTTAGGAATGTATAAGTTAACTAAGGTAGAGTGACTTGATAAAAAATAAAAGTAAGTTCAAATAAAGAACATAATGACTATGTATTTATTGCAAAAGTCGGTTAAAAAAAGTAAAATGTGGTTAAATTAACGTTAAGAAAAGTGAGAATCGTTATATTTTTATTAATGAGAGGAAAAAAGATGAATAATACTGATGGAATCAAACCTTCAAGGAAATATGCTAATGGAACTGTACATGAGACTGCTAGTGGGAAATTTAAAGTATTAGATCGCTATTTAAAAGATGGTGTAATAATGATTAAGCTCCAATGGTTAGAAAGCAATGTAATTGAAGAAAACAAAGAAGTGAATGTGTCTGCATCGATTTATAAATTTCAAAAAAGCAGAGGAATGAATGAAAATACTGCATTATCACAGCCAGTAGAAGTACAATTACTACATGATATCAAAACTAGTTTGGACCGTTTATTTGAAATTTTAGATATAAGAACTGAGCTTTTGAATCATGCATTAGAAAAAATTGATGAAAATAGAAAGAAAATTGACGAGAATAGAGAGACTTTAATGACCCAACAAAAAATGATTGAGGAACAAAATAAAAGAATAAACACAATCGTAGATAAATTGATTGAAAAAATGTAATGATAATCTTAAAGATGACATATTTTGATTTATCACCATTATGTTGCAGTTAAGAATGGTTTATTTAGAGTTAACTGTAAAATAAAAAAAGAATCTTAAAAATAATAAAACCACAATTCGAAAATAGCCGAATTGTGGTTTTTTCTACATATTTGATAGTTTTTAGGAATGGAAATGATGTCTTAAATTACCAACTGTTATAACGTTGATTGCGTGTTAATTTGACGTTAATATTAGATGGAGTAAACTTGATTATAGAGTTTATTTTAACTTTTAACGTTTAGTTATTAGTCTACTTGGTTAAGTCATAGAAGAAAGATATAACGATTAATTTAGAAATAGTATCTAAATATTCATCAATTAGGTCCAACTAAATTAAAGTGAGCGGGTGATAGCATGATTGATATTCAAACTGAATATCCAATTGTAATGTTTATAGGAAGTGAAGAGAAATTTAATTATCAAAACTTTTGTGATGTAAATAACTATCAGTATAAATTAGTGAAGCCCAATCAGAATAATTTAGCTCTGTTTGAAAAAATAGATTTATTTAATCCAGATGTCCTAATTATTTTTATTGAAGAAATA
>NZ_NTZO01000579.1 GCF_002559405.1 Bacillus sp. AFS001701
CACTAATCAATTGATTAGTGGTTTCACTCCTCTCACACTTTTATTGTGAAAGGCCTGTGTAGTTGGAATTACTTATTATATAACTCTTCTACTTGCTTTTGTAAATCCTTGTTCTCTAAGAACTCATCATAAGTACACTCTTTGTCAACTAAACCGTTTGGTGTTACTTCAATGATACGGTTTGCAATTGTTTGAATGAACTGATGGTCATGAGATGTAAATAATGCAGTACCTTTGAAGGCAATTAAACCATTATTTAATGCCGTAATTGACTCTAAGTCTAAGTGGTTTGTAGGATCATCTAATACTAATACGTTTGCTCCACTTAACATCATTTTTGAAAGCATACAACGAACTTTTTCTCCCCCAGAAAGAACAGAAGCTTTTTTCATTACTTCCTCTCCTGAGAATAACATACGTCCTAAGAAACCACGTAGGAAGCTTTCAGACTCATCTTGTGGAGAGAACTGACGTAACCATTCGATTAAGTTCATATCACTTTTTTCAAAGAACTCAGAGTTATCTTTAGGGAAAAATGCTTGAGAAGTTGTTACACCCCATTTAAATGAACCTGTATCTGGCTCCATTTCACCCATTAAAATTTTAAATAAAGTTGAAATTGCAACGTCATTTTTACCAACAAATGCAATTTTATCGCCTTTATTTACAGTAAAACGTACATTATCTAATACTTTTTCACCATCGATTGTTTTTGAAATTCCGTCAACAGTTAATAAATCATTCCCAACTTCTCTCTCTGGCGTAAATCCAACGAATGGATAACGACGAGAAGATGGTCTAATATCATCAAGCGTAATTTTATCTAAAAGTTTTTTACGAGAAGTAGCTTGTTTTGCTTTTGATGCATTTGAGCTAAATCGAGCAATAAATCCTTGTAGTTCTTTAATTTTCTCTTCTTTTTTCTTATTAGCATCAGACATTAATCTTTGAGCTAGTTGACTTGATTCATACCAGAAATCATAGTTACCAACATAAAGTTGAATTTTACCAAAATCTAAATCAGCCATATGCGTACATACTTGATTTAAGAAGTGACGGTCATGTGATACAACGATAACTGTGTTTTCAAAGTTAATTAAGAAGTTTTCTAACCATTGAACAGCTTTAAGATCTAAGTTATTCGTTGGCTCATCTAGTAAAAGAATATCTGGTTGACCAAATAATGCTTGAGCAAGTAAAACTTTTACTTTCTCGCCTGCTTGTAATTCAGCCATTTTTTTATCATGTAAGTCTTCTGTAATGCCAAGACCTTTTAATAAAATCGCAGCTTCTGATTCTGCTTCCCAACCATTTAACTCTGCAAACTCACCTTCAAGTTCTGCAGCTTTCATGCCATCTTCTTCAGTGAAATCTTCCTTCATGTAGATTGCATCTTTTTCTTTCATTACTTCATAAAGACGAGTATGACCCATAATAACTGTTTGAAGAACTTCAAACTCTTCATATTCAAACTGATTTTGTTTTAATACTGCAAGGCGCTCACCTGGCGTTACAATAACATCACCTGTAGACGGCTCGATATCACCAGATAAAATTTTAATAAAAGTAGATTTACCCGCACCATTAGCACCGATTAAACCGTAACAGTTACCTGGTGTAAATTTTATATTAACATCATCAAATAATTTTCTGTCCGCAAAACGCAAACTAACATTAGAAACTGTAATCATATTAATTTTATTCCTCCAACTCTTTTGCTCTACTCTTTACAATACCATACTTTAAAGGGAAATTAAATTTTTTCTAAAATAATTTCATAATCAATCACCAAATTTTGTAAAAAATTAGCTTAATTTAGTTTTTCATTTCCTTTTTAAAGGCAATATATGAGTATATAGTTGTGAACCCAACTAAAAATATAATCAATGGAATGACAATTATTCCTTTGTTACTCACAGGAATAAAATAAAGCACCAAGAAACATAAACCAACAATCATAAATAATCTACCGCTAACACGATGTGTTTTTTTCCAAACATTTTCATTACTTAATGTCCAAGGTGTACGGACGCCAATAAAATAATTCGAACGAACATGAGGCATATAATTTCCAAGAAACATAAACAAAAGCCCAATAAAGAGAAAACTCATTGAACCAATATGAACGTTATAACCTAAGCCATAAAATAAAACACTCATATTAATTAAAAAGAAAATAAATAAAATCCCTGTCGCCATAAAGTACAAGCTACTTTGGAATAACTTATAATTCTCTTTCCTTGGATCAATCTTCGGAGTAACAATTGGCAATAAATAAACGAAAATCATGAGCGCATGAAGCTCGATAAATGTTTTCATCTTTGAATCGTAATTATTAACATTACCTGAAAAATCCCAGTGAACTGGTAGTTGACTTGGTAAATCATGAAAGTTAATAATCCATAATACTAGTGAACAAATAAATAGTAAAATTGCTAAAATATGCTTCTTCAAAATCTGTCACCTCTCAATTATTTTTCTTTAAAACTATATGCCCAACTAATAATTTCTTGGAAAACCGTCATATTTAGAGAATAAATAATAAATTGCCCCTTCTTTTCATCTTGAATTAACTGGGCTGACTTCAATATTTTAAGATGCTGCGAAATACTAGGTTTTGACATATCGAATTGTTCTGAGATTTCTCCAGCAGTTAAATCCTTCTCTTTTAATAGATCTAAAATTTTCCTTCGAGTTGGATCCGATAATGCTTTAAATAATTCGTTCACATTTCACACCTCTAAGATTTAGTATTTAGTTAATTAACTAAATACTAAAATCTATTTGTCTAATTGTCAATTATGCTAAAATTAGAAATAGATTATTTTAA
>NZ_NTZO01000580.1 GCF_002559405.1 Bacillus sp. AFS001701
GATAACTAGGAGTTCTTAGGTGTTGAATTAATAAGTTTTTTCAAGCATTTTTAATGTATTTTACTGATTTTCTTATTAACATAATGCCAGTTTAGGTTACATAATTTTCTAAATTAAAAGGCATATTACAAGAACAATTGATAATTAATTTCACCCTTTTCCAAAGTTAAATCTTCGTTGTTGCTTCTTTCATCAACTAAAAGACACATTACATGTAAATTTAAATTTCTTCTGGATCTAGATTAGAAATCGATTCATCATTTGAACTAAAGGTTTTCCAGTCATTGCTTTTAATTGTTTTAATGCTTTACAAAATCGAAGAACAGAAGGTCTAATCCAAATTGATTACTACCAATTCACTATTTTTACTCCTATGTTTTTTCCTCCTAAAAATAAAACTCAGTTGAAATTCAAATATTGATTTTGAGCATAAGAAAAAGACCACAAAATGTGGTCTTATCTATTTTTTCTTAATCAATTACAGCATTGGTTACATAAAGAATTTGTTTTATTAATAAAAATGCGCCTCCAAATGTTAAACGGTGTCTAACATTTTACATGCAATTCAAAATCCAGGAATCTTCTTTTATAAGGCTGGGTATTTTAGTTTCCTTTTTATTAGCACAATTAGTATTAAACAAATTGGGATAATAATTTGAAGAGGTATGTGTAGTAAAAAGGGGACAACATCACTTGCTTCATTACGTAATGCAACATAATTCGTTGTCATCCACATTGAACAAACCAACATTATAACGGAAGTAGGATAAACTAATTGCTTACTTTCCTTAATGCCAAATAAATCTGCTGCTCCCGACACCGCACAATAGAAGTATATAGTAATCTTCACGAAATAATTACATACTGAAATCACTATAATAAAGGTATCAAATCTTTGAACAAAATCAGCAATATTAATATAACTAACAGCTGAAAGAAGTGGATATACGGTTCTTTCTATTTCAGAAGTACCCAATATAGAAGTATTTAACATTGAAAATAAAGTCAATATTAGCCCAGAAAATAGTAATGATGTTATTCCTACTTTTACTACTTTCTTTTGTTTATTTAAATATGGCAAAATCATAGTAAATGTAAATATCTCACCAAAAGGATTTGCAATTAATATCGGAGTTGCATCTAACACTGGTTTCCATCCACTTTCTAATACAGGTCTTAAATTATTAATTTTGATTAAACCAGAAATAATTTCTAATCCAATAATTAAAAAAATAAGAAACATTATAAATAAAAAAATAAATTCATTTGCACGTGCAAATGTTTCAATTCCTTTATGACTTGCATATATGACTATAATCATCATTAATATTCCAATTGAAATATGTGATGAAGCATTGTAAAGAGTAATAACCATTAACTCCTCAAAATTACGCAAAACTCGTGCACCTATATAAATAAAATATAAAATATAGATTAGAGCTAACAGTTTTCCAATATATTTACCTAGAATAAATTGTATATATTTTGTAAATGGTACATCAGGAAAAAATGAATATAACTTTATATATACAAGAAATAATAGACACCCCACAGTAAGTCCTAATACTAAACTAATCCATGCATCTTGCTTGGCTAAAGAATAGATTTCAATTGGTGGCGATGTACCATTAATAAACATAAAAATCATACATAATAATTGAAAACCACTTACATTTAATTTACGATTCATTATAGTACCTTCATTTAATACTTACTTTCTCTATATTCTTTTTTAAAACATGTTTATTTTTACCATTTAGAATCTAAATTATGATTTATATAACAAAGCAATATCTAATCCCCACGGTAAAAATACAAAACGACTTATAGTATAGCCAATATATCCTAAAATTAAGTAAATACCTGTTTATATGTAAACGCTAAATTCGCCAATGATTTTTTGAGAGTAACAATAGAGTAATTGAACGCAAAATAAACAAACTAAAAACCATATAGGTGTATTGAAACCTAACCATCCATTAACTCCATTCCCATAAAAAATGCCAACAAGAGGTTTATACCATAAAAATTCAAATTTTAAAGTATTTACTGCGTTTAAAATTAACCAGTAACGTTAAGAAACCCTCTTTTACTGCCAATAGGATTTTGATTTGTCAAAAATTAAAACAAACCCTGTACAATACTGATACAGGGTTTGAACGTAGTTTTATTTTTACCTTTGAAATTTTGAATGGTAAATTAATTTTAATCAAAACTAAATTTAGTAATGCGATTTTACCTTTTCTTAGTCAAATAATTTTGCCCAAGTTTTTGGACCTACTTTTCCATCTACGGTCAGGCCATTTTTCTTTTGAAAATTTCTTACTGCCCGATCCGTAATTGGCCCGAAAATACCATCTGCGGTAATTCCTAATTCTTTTTGAATTAATTTAACACTATTTCCTTTTGAACCTGATTTTAAGATCGTTCCTGGATATGCAGGAGGTTTAGCCTCCAATACTTTATCAGTACCATAACCTTTGTATTCATATTGTAAATGTGGCTGATCTACAAACCCACTCCAGTCCCCACCCCATGTGAAGCCAATGGATTTAGCATATTTAATAGCCGATTTAAAAGGTTCAGTATCGTATGAGTTCCACCCTTCTTTACCATTTACAATAGGAACAAAGTCTAATGCTTGACCTACAAGATGATATGACTTTCTAGTTTGAGACTTGCCATTATCAACTAGTTCTTCTTGACGTTCTTTTGTTCGTGTCGTTTCGTAAATTAAAACATTGATATTGTTTTTTATACAATAATTGTACCATTTTAAAGCTGCTTGCTTTGTATTTGGAGCTAGCTTATTTATATTAGATAAATTACTTTCGTGATAAGTTGGATTTGTCATTTAAGATTTCTCCTTTTAAATAAATTTAAAAAGCCAACCTACTTAGGAAGACTTATCCCGGTAAATAACATCGCTTGCTTTCATACTTTGAACATTACTAACCAAACCAACAAATCGTACACATAAGCCAATATATTCATTAAATTGAAAAACGGTTTGAATAAATAGTCCAAAAGATCTCGTTTTTTCTGCTGGACAAGTCTTTAATCCTGTTAGTTTTTGAAATCTTGTTAAATCCTGTCATGACACTCTCATTATTTACCAACTGAATTTTTAGGGTACTTAAAAAAATATAGGAAAGAATAGGATTATAAAAGGCAGTTTTCAAACCAAGTCATAAAAGTGTTTACGAAAATGGCCTTATATAAGGAGGAATAATCATGTCTAGACGTAAAAATAATTCTGGTAGCGGAATGTCCGCTTCAATCGAGCAAGGAAAGGCTGCTGGTTTTAATGAAGAAACTGCACAAGAGCCACTTTCAGCTGATTATAAGTTAAACAATAAAAAGACAAAAAAAAGACAATAAAAAAATAGCAAGCAATTTGTAAGAATTGCTTGCTATTTTTTATAATTTTTGATCATTACTCAAAATCATCTTTTCGCTTTCTTAAAATACCTTTGTTAAGCGTCGATTGAGGCATTAAATAAATAATATCTCCTGTTCTTTTCGTATCTCTATTAACATTACTTTTTCTTCGATTATAGTATAGGAAAAAATTAATCACATTTTTTTGTCTCTTATTATATTGAACTTTTTTGAACAAGAGATAGAGTACGATCACACCCGAATATATAAGACAAACCGTTAGTACTTGCATAATCAGTATCAGTCTCCTCTTTCATTTTGACTATTACTAGTATTGGTCAAATTACTTGTTTCATACATCAAAAGAGTCAGACAAACTAAAAAAATTAACTTTTACTCTATTAATTTCTTAGATTTAATGTTGTTTGTCGTTTTTTATTATTATGAAAAATAATTTTCTCAACATTTAATTTTTATAATTAATATAAGTTGAATTAGATCATAAGAAATCCCTCCCTT
>NZ_NTZO01000581.1 GCF_002559405.1 Bacillus sp. AFS001701
GGAAATAACGCCGTTAACCGAATGATTGAAGATGGGGTAGAGGGCGTTGAGTTCATTGCTTTTAATACGGATGCCCAAGCACTAAAACAATCAAAAGCTGAAATAACTATGCAAATCGGTGCAACGTTGACGCGTGGTTTAGGAGCAGGAGCAAATCCTGAAATTGGAAAAAGAGCTGTTGAAGAAAGTAAGTCGCAAATTGAAGAAGTACTTAAAGGAGCAGACATGGTTTTCGTTACAGCTGGAATGGGTGGCGGAACAGGTACAGGTGCAGCACCTGAAGTTGCAAAAATTGCTCGAAAGCTTGGTGCTTTAACTATTGGAGTAGTAACTCGTCCTTTCAAATTCGAAGGCAAAAAGCGTGCAACAAACGCTGAAGGTGGAATTAAAGAACTTAGAGAAGCGGTTGATACATTAATAATCATTCCAAATGATCGATTATTGGAGCTAGTTGACAAAAAAACACCAATGCTCGAAGCATTCCGTGAAGCGGATAATGTACTTCGACAAGGGGTTCAAGGGATTTCCGACTTAATCGCAGTACCAGGATTAATCAATCTTGACTTTGCTGATGTTAAAACGGTCATGTCTCATAAAGGGACAGCCCTTATGGGAATCGGTATTGCAAAAGGTAAAGATCGCGCTACAATTGCTGCTCAGAAGGCATTAAATTCTCCGTTACTAGAAACTTCCATTAATGGAGCTCATGGTGTAATCATGAATATTACTGGTGGACGTAACTTAAGTCTATTTGAAGTACAAGAAGCTGCTGATATCGTTGCTTCTGCATCTCATGAAGAATTAAATATGATTTTCGGTTCGGTAATCGACGAAAACTTAAAAGATGAAATTATTGTAACGGTTATTGCTACAGGATTTGCGGATAAAGAAGAGAAAATGGTAAGAACTCCTTCTAGACCAATAGAAGAAGCACCTAGCTTATATAATAGAGAGCAACGCTTCCAACAAGATCAGAGATATCGAGTAGACCAACAGCAAGATTACGGTCGCTATAATGATCAACAAGACTCTAGTCGATACACAGAACAGCAAAATTATGGACGTTACAATGAACCAAAAGATTATAATCGCTATAATGAGCAACAAGATTATGGGCGTTATAATGAACAAAATGATTACGGCCGATATAATGAACAGCAGGAGTATAACCGTTACTCAGAACGACAAGATCAAAATCGTTACACAGAACAACAAGATTACGGACGCCATAATGAGCAACAAGAATATGGCCGATATAATGAGAAGGAAGATTCAACTTCATATATTCCGGCTTTCTTGCGTAATCGAAAAAACAGAAATAGATAGATTTATAGATGTAGGGAAGGACATGAGTGCTGATGCTCATGTCTTTTTATTTTGATTTTTTTAAAAAATTTTATCTCTTTTATATAAGCTGCGACTATTAAATTCTAATTCAACTCCATGAATCTACTAACGTAAGTTTCCATTTCACTCCGATTTACCGTTGATTTTAGCCTTATCTTTATTTCTTTTTTTCTTCCAGTCTATAAATATTAATAAAAATGGACCTGTACAAAAAATAATACCTGTAACAAAAGAACATACAATTTATACTTATGAAACTCCGGACCAACTATAATCAATACCGTAAACATTATGTAAGAAAATATAATTAATATATTTCTTGCTAATTTCATAATATTATCTTCCTGTTTCCTATAGGTTGTTGCACCCACAAAAAATATACCGTAGAAGTTAAAATGGAATTAATCTTTTTCAAATCTGTCTCTAATTTTTTAGTGAACGGTTACGAAATATGTTAACATTTATAAGGAAAAATTAACCAGTATTTATTGTCATTATTGTTAATTTTTTCACATTTTTTAATAGCACATTACTCCTTTTTGAATTTATAAAAAATCTACAAAACTATTATTTGTATATTATTTTTGATAAAGCAAACAAACACTGTAGATGGAAGTTTAATAAAAAATGCATTATGAAATTAATTCAAAAAAATTAAAAATGATTAAAACTTTTTTAGCTCTCAGGAGTCTAATGAATAGAACATCGAGATGGAGGGATTGAGATTGCAGGATCATAGTCTAGTGGATAGGGCTATCAAAGGAGATGAGCAAGCATTTTTGTCAATTATGCATGAGCATAAAATATCATTATATAAAACTGCACTTGTCTACTTGAAGAATAAAGATGAGGCAATTGAAGCAATTCAAGAAGTAACCTTTAGAGCTTATCAAAACATAAATACATTAAGAGAACCAAGTTATGTAAAAACATGGCTTATTCGGATTATGATTAATTACTGTCAGGATTATATAAAGAAGAAAAATAGAGTAACCTTCGATGATGAATATATTTCACAGATAGGTACAAACGAAGACTATAACTATATCGAAATAGAAGAAGCAATGTCACAGCTTGATGATACACAGCGACAGCTATTACATTTAAAATATTTTCACGATATCAAAATCAAAGATATTGCAATTATGTGGAATCGTCCGGAAGGTACAGTAAAGACTTGGTTGAATAAAGCATTGAGATCATTAAGAGGAATCCTTGAAGAGAAAGGAGAAAAAGGCCGTGTTTGAAAAAGAAGAAAATGAACTAAAAAAGTGGAAAGAAAAATACGAAAACGTCGAGTTACCTATTGATGAAATTGATGAGGCTATCCAAATTGGACTTAAAAAAGCTAAAGAAACTAAGTTAGTAACTAAACCGAAACGGAAATCTAAGATCTGGTCTATTATTGCAGCTGCTATTCTTCTATTGGGATTTCTTACAAGTATTCGTGTATCGCCAACCTTTGCTGATTATTTAACAAATATTCCAGGTATGGAGAAAATCGTTAAGATTATTCGTGATGATAAGGGACTAATATCAGCTGTAGAAAATAAATATGCTCAAGAAATTAATATTTCACAAGAGAAAAGCGGAATTAAGGTAACGATTAATTCAGTAATTGCTGATGAGCAAGGAATAGTGATTTTTTACACGATTGATGCAAAAGAGACACAACATAATTTAACTTTAAAAGAAGTGAGTCTCAAACCAAGTAATGGTGAAGAATTGCCAGAACATTCTTCATCATTTGATGTTCCAGTAGAAAATGAGTTAAATACTTATACTAGTAAGATTGAATATTTTTTTCAGAAGGCAAACGAGCAAAAAGATTTTAACTTAGATTTAAAGATAAAGAGTAAGGTGGTTTCAGAGCAATTTTCTATCCCATTCTCTTTAAAAAATCTAGAAAAAACAAAACAAATATACGAACTAAATAAAACAGTAATGATTGAAGGGCAAAAAATAACAATTAAAAAAGTTATAGTTTATCCTCTCCGTGTAGCTGTACAAGTAAAGATGGATCCAAATAATACTAAGAAAATACTAGATTTTACTGATTTTGAACTTCTTGATCAAAATGGCGAAGTATGGTCTAAAATAACAAATGGAACTACTGCCAATATTCTTAGCGATAATGAACGAATTATCTATTTACAGAGTAATTACTTTAAAGATCCAAAAGAATTATATTTGGTTATTAATAAGATACAGGCAGTTGATAAGGATGAAGACTATATTTTAGTTGATACTGAGAAACAACAGATTCTTAAACAGCCAAAAGGAAATTATTTAACTGACTTAAAAAAAGAAGGATCAGAATTGAAGTTCACCTTAAATACAAAAATAGAATTTCATTACTCATTGGTTGAATCAATTTTTGATGCTAATGGCAAAGAAGTTGAAACTAGTTCAGCATCAACTGAATATCATGATGGTGGTAAGCAAATAGTAGGAATAACTATTTCTACTAAAGATTACGTTAATCCATTAAAGCTTAAGCTTGCGTTTTATCCTGAATATATTCAAGGGGATGCTAAAATAAGGATTAAATGAGATAACTTAACGGACTGGAAATAGGAAAAACAAAAAAACGTAATCTTTTCTATGAATATCAAGAAAAGATTGCGTTTTTTTAGTTCTACAGACTATTCACCTTGTGACAGTAAGGCTCAGGTGGATAGTTATGCTTAAACTTTTCAAAATCCCAAGTTCCAAGAAATTTTTTTGCGGCTTGGTATCCATTTGTGAAAAGTGCTTCTTTTTCTTTTTTATTTAAATTGAAATCTGTGCTTGATATATCACCAGTTGGGATTTTTATTGTTCGTTCATTTACTTCTGTTGTTAGATGCCGAATGTCGTGAGCTTGTCTCATCGTTATAAATATTGATTTGTAAAATGAAATTGGGTTATGACCATCCAGCGGTTTCGCAATAATTTCTTCATCTACTAAGCGAAAACCAAAAGTCGGCCATTCTTGATGGTCATCGAAAATCCAAATTGGAAAATTACTTAGAATTCCACCATCAACAATTAATATTGGAAAATTATAATTAGGAGTTTTTAGTTTAATTGGTTGAAAGAAAAAGGGGATTGTACCACTCATTCTAACTGCTTGAGAGATTGTTATATCTTTTGCTGATAAGCCGTAATCGGGTAAATCATCAGGTAAAACGACCATTTTACCATTACTAATATCTGAAATAATGATTTTTAATTTCCCTTCTTCTAAATCATCGAAATAACGAATTCCTTTTTTGGATAATAAAGATTCTAACCATTCTTCTTCAAAATCATTTTTATATAACCCATTTTTAAATAAGATATTTAATCCTAGTCCGATTAAAGGAATAAAGTGCAACCATGTTTTTGTAATAAATTTCTTATAATCTAGATGATCCATAATTTCCTTTAATTCTTTCCCTGTATAGCCACATGCTAGAAGAGTAGCAACAATAGCGCCAGCAGAAGTGCCTGCCAAACGTGCCCATTCATAACCTTCTTCTTCAAAAGCACAAATAGCACCAACATGCCCGATTCCTCGAACTCCTCCTCCTTCAAAGATACCATCTACTTTCATTTTGTTACACCTACCTTTCAGAAAGAACGAATTATAGTAATATAATATATGGAGGTTCTGTTTAAGTGTGATTAGCTATTGATTCCATCATATTTATCAACTAATTTATTTTTTGGGAAATAATCTGACAATCTTTGCAGATAAATTAATATTTTAACAATCTAGGGAATCTTTATTTGTATTTGATGAATATTTTAAATTCAATATGAAATACTAACAGCAATCTGATAGCTTATATCAGAAAATTTTATTAAAAGGGGCTACATATCATGGCAAACAGGTCTTCAAATCAATATGTTTCACCAAATGCTGAATCTGCAATCGATCAGATGAAGTATGAAATTGCAACAGAATTTGGAGTACATTTAGGTCCAGATTCAACGTCTCGTGCAAATGGTTCAGTAGGTGGAGAGATTACAAAACGTTTAGTTCAAATGGCTGAACAAAGTCTCGGTGGCTATTCAAGATAAAAGATTTAATTTGAGAGATGAGTTAATTAAAGGTAATTCGTTACCAAGTGATTAACTCATCTCTTTTTGAATCTTTTAAGAAACTTTACATAATTTTACCAAAACAAAAAACAAAAGATTAAATAAAAGGAAGTTTACTATAAAATATCAAGCAAATTAATTTAATTTGTATTAATATTAGTAAAAATGAGTCGATTTAAGTAGAGAGAAAATTAAAATAATTTGGTATTATTAAACTAAACTCAATGTAACAATAGAGAGAATTATATTGAGTATATAAAGAGATAGAAATAAATGGGGAGTTGCAAGTATGAAATCAACTGGAATTATTAGAAAACTAGACGATCTTGGAAGAATTGTTCTACCGAAAGAACTAAGAAATACAATGAATTTAGAGAACAATGCTCCTTTTGAAATTCATTTTGAAGAAGGTATGATTATTCTTACAAAATATGATGAAAATTCCGGTCTAAGTGGAATTGTCAGAAGACTAGATGACTTAGGAAGAATTGTTTTACCAAAGGAATTAAGAAAAATGTTAAATCTTAATAAATATGAACCATTTGAAGTATTTATTGAGGAACAAAAGATTATCCTTAGACAATTTGTTTCGAGTAATGCTTGTATGGTAACAGGAGTTATTGATGAAAATAATTTCTCGTTTGATAGTGGAAAGATTGTAGTAAGTAAATACGGCGCAGAAATTCTTATTAAGGAATTGCAGGAATACATAGCTAAATAATAAATCTAAAAGTGCTCTTTTTCTTTAGGAGAAGAGCACTTTTTTGTTTGAATTTAGTTTAAAGGAATAAGAGAGTTTATCCTTTCTAAAGTAATATTAAGAATCTTTTTCAGTGCTTTCAACGATTTACTACAAATTTGTTAAAACCCTCTAAAATACACCAAGATAATAAAACACTACATAGAATGATAATTTCCATTTTTCACATCTCCTTTTTTTGTTCTACTTTTAATTTCTCTTAGGCTTTAATTGTCTTGAATTTTAAGATTGTATGTTCTGTTTTGTTTGGATGTTTTTATTATACACGAACATCCATTCTAATGTAAGTAGTTTTTTTAGAAAATAGATAGATTTTTTACGAACAGATATTAAAAGTAGGTCATTTGTTCGATTTTCTAATAATAAGATTGATAAAAAAATAGAACAGCCATTAATCCTGGCAAAAATAAATACTCCTTTAATGCCAAAAAAAACGAATGTTTTTTTGTACTCAATTTCTGTTCTGTAAAAGTATGTTTCTTCCAGAAATATGGTAGGATATGGTTATGGAATTGTTAGAAGGAGATAACGTATGGGCCTAATAGAGAATCAAAAGTATTTCTTTGAAAAATATAAAATCGATGAACAGGATTTTGAAAAGTACTGTTTAGACTGGTCAAAATATATTGAAATTTTTAATGAATACATATCAGAAATACCGAATCTTGAAACAGTAGCTACTTTTATTTCAGAAATACTCCGTAAAAACCCTGAAATTCATACTGTGAAATCAAGAATTAAATATCCTGACCATTTAATTGAAAAGATTATTCGCAAGACGATAAAAGGTAAAAAATCAGACTCAGGATATGAAATCAATGTTTTGAATTATAAATCTGAAATTACAGATCTAATTGGTATAAGAGCATTACATTTATATAAATACCAGGCTGCAGATATAGACAAGACAATTAGACAAAATTGGAATTTACATGAAAAAGCGACTATTTACCATCGCTTAGGAGATATGACAAGTGAACAGCATATTGAAGAGGAAAAGTTCCAGTTTTTAGTTCATGATGCCGGATATCGATCATGGCATTATGTGATTAAGTCGCAAATGACAAAAGTAAATTATTTAGCCGAAATTCAAGTAAGAACGATATTTGAAGAAGGCTGGAGTGAAATAGATCATCAACTAAGGTATCCTTATGATTTAGATAATGAGATATTAAATGAACAGCTTTTAATTTTAAATAGACTTTCGGGTGGGGCCGACGAATTGGTCAATTCAATCCTTCATACTAAAATGACTATTTATCAACAAAACGAAGAAAAAGAATTTCGTGATGAAAAGATTCAGGAATTATTAAATGAAATTTCAAGTTTGTCAGAAGATGGAAAATTAACAAATGAGGATAAGAAGTCATTAGAAGAGAAAATTAAACAATTAGAAGTTAAAAAGATTAAAGTAAATTATAGTAATCTGTTTAATAATCGCTCGGTTGAATATCACTTTAAACGAAGAATATTTCCTAGCGATTTTTAGATAATTGTTATTAGCTGCCAAGGCAATATGCTTTGGCTTTTTGCACATTAAGAAAGTATAAATT
>NZ_NTZO01000582.1 GCF_002559405.1 Bacillus sp. AFS001701
TGTTTAGTTTTCAAAGTTCACTTTGCCACTTTAGAAGCGACTTTAATATAATAACATTTTGTTGAACAACCTGTCAATAACTTATTTTATATTTATTTGTTATTCCAACTTGTTTTGTAGTGACAACATAAACAAATATACCATCTTGTACAAATGATTACAAGCATTTCTTTACAAAAAATTAATAAAAAGTTGTATTTAATCTTTTATAGTGTTTTTATATAAATAAGTTGACTGTATTTCGCTTTATACAGCACAAATTTATTAAATGAGACGTCTGTTTCTAAAATACTCCTTGAATGAAACAACAATTTTTATTATGTTTCACTAAATACAAATAGATAAGGACTAACCATATAAGAAACTACTCTTACCTTGAATATTGGCAGTTGAATTTTTTTAAAGTATTACCCAAAAAGAATACCACCTGTCTTTTATCGGAATTAGCTACATGTATAATTTTCAAAATTAAAAAATCACCAGTATCGTATATGAATAATTATTTCAACAGTTTGGTACGTCAAAAGTAAATCGAATTGTAGTGAAAATGTAGTAACCATAGAAGGCGGGTTAAGAACTTTACTAAATGAATATTATTCTAAGAACCTTACACCAACGTTGCAGAGTTGGGAATACAACTTGATATAGCTTCTAAAAGTTCAAAAAGAATTTTGGGTAAATGTAGACTATTGATCACGACATAGAAATTCTAACTTTCTTTATAAAGCTAAACCTAATTAACGCTGAATTACTTGAAATACCATTTTAAAACATTCGTGTACATGATTATCGATAACTTGTTCATCAAATAGCAGTTGAATTAATTCAATATCTACATATTCAAAAGGTCTTTTTGCTCTTGTAGATGGCAAAACTGTACCAAACATCTCTTTTGCATCAATATAAAGTTCACTATGCATCCCACTAAATCCTAAACTCTCTTTGCAAAGTAATCGAGCTTAGATAAATCTTCTGAACCACCTCGTTTTATATTAAAACGTAATGCTTTTACCCCTTTTACATTCAAGTTTATAATTTCTTCGTCTGTTACATTAATAATTGTGTTACACCACTAAATGTTGTACCCATTTGTTTAAGTGTGTTTAATAAATATTCTTGGTCAAATCCTTGAAAAGAACCAGATACAATCGCTCCACCTAGTATATTTAAATCAGCAGTTTCATTCTGATAATCTTCTACAACATAGTTGGGTGGTAAATTCGAAAACAAAAATAGTTAATATTATGTTTTGTAACTTCATTGCAACAACCATCCACAATAACCAGACAAGGTAATTGTGGATGGTTGTTACACCTTTAAATCGGTTTATCCAATATTCCAAACATGAATGAAGACATTACCATTAACTTTTTGTAAGCTTGATCGTTAAAAGAATATAGTTTTAAATGCAATGTTAAAAAAGAACCATGTGAATTGAAAGGTGCAGGCCAAAACACCTTAAATTGACATGAAACCTTATTTTCATTTTTAAACACAAAAAAACATCAGCCTAATAGCTGATGTTTTTTTTTACCAGGCGACGTTCTAC
>NZ_NTZO01000583.1 GCF_002559405.1 Bacillus sp. AFS001701
TACTAAACCGGTTTATTAATGGATTATACTTCATTTGAAAGCGTTTTTCAATAATTAGAAACTATTTAAGAAACTCGACAAAAAACTCTGCTTTCTGGGGCTTGACAGGCACAGCCCCCTACACCATTCGGCTTGGAAAAATAAGCTCTAAAGGTTCTAAGTCAGTTTTGTTTATTTGCTCAAACAATAATTCCGCTGCCTTTTCTCCCATCTCAGCTGCGGGCTGAATTATAATAGAAAGGGGAAATTCTAGTAATTGAGCGAACGGAATATTATCGAATACAACTAATTCTAGTTCCTTGCCCAACTTGATCTTCTTTTCTTTTAAAAATTTCATAACCATCAAAAAAACACGATCATTTGC
>NZ_NTZO01000584.1 GCF_002559405.1 Bacillus sp. AFS001701
TCATTGCAAGTTTTGCATTGGCAGTTATTTTTTTTTACATTTTTTTAACATGGACACTTATTTAGATTCACATAAAATCGTTAATCTTAAATTAATCATAATATTTTCTTTTTTTAATAAACACATCTTTATTGAATATAGTGTTTATCCTGATCTGGAGGTTTGAAATGAAGAATAGTGAATTATTGAATAGTAGTCATGTTGATTCAACAACTGTAAATTTTAAACCAAATTTAATAGAGGTTTCGAATGAGGATTTCGATGCGAATCTTGAGCGACAAAATGAATTATTAATGAAACAAAATGAGTTCCTATCTGATAAGGTGATGGAATTGGAAAAAAGAATGGAAGAGCAATTATTTCGTCAGTTGGATTTAATCGTAGAGCATGAGGAATTTATGATGGGGCTTGATGATTATGTTCTTGTAAACGAAGTAAAGCAGTCATTTGGTTCGTATGAATATGAAAAATTGCAAGAAGAATATCAAAAGCTGCAATTAAATTATGAAACGTTTAGGAATTCAAAGTTTGGAAAATTAGCAAGGAAGTATTGGAAGCTCTTGAAGTATTTAAAAAGAAAATGAGGGGTCATTTATGTTAAAAGAATTAATCGAAAAACAAATTACTAGATTACGTAATGAAAAATATGACACAAAGATGATGCTGCAGGAATTAATGAATGTGGATGAACCCTTTTATTTTCAAAATCATGAGTTACTTCCATTTTCAGCTGATGATTTTACAGTCTCAAAAGGTATTCAAAAGTTTCAGAAGGAAAAGAAAACACTATTTCATAACAAACTAGTAAGGCAGACTGCTGTCATTGATTATATAGATGAAACAAAATTAAGGGATTTACTTTTTAATGAAGGTAGAAGTAAATTATTTACTAGATTTGGGATCACTGGCTTTGTCAGCGGTAAAAGTGAGGTTGTTTGTGAGTTACGACTAATAGATAACGAGAACAACTCAAGTACATTAAGTTTTCATATAGACGAGGTAATTGATCTATCTGAATTTAGTCAGAAAGAGATTCAATCGGTTTCTTTTTCGATTTACATGACAGGTGCTGCCACGCTTCATCTATTCCATGCTAAATTAATGGGTTCATATAAAAAGAATGAAAGCGAAAATATTCACCTAATTAAACAAAAGAAAGAAATTAAGGACTTTCGAGTTGGGTTTATTGCAGACGAATTTACAACACGATGCTTCGATTATGAATTTCAACTTGTAAAAGTCACTCCTGAGAATTGGTTAGATGAGTTCAAAAAACATCGAATCGATTTCTTCTTTTGTGAGTCTGCATGGCTTGGAAACGAAGGAGCTTGGAAGGATAAGATTGGTACGAAAAATCACAGAAATCATACGAAACTATTAAAACTAGTTTATTGGTGTAAAGAACACTATATCCCCACCGTTTTTTGGAATAAAGAAGATCCGTTCCATTACCAAGCTTTTATCGATACAGCTAAGCATTTTGATTATGTATTCACGACTGATTTTGAATCAGTACAGAACTATGTCGCAGAAGGCTGTGAAAATGTTTATTGTTTACCATTTGCTGCTCAACCAAAAATTCACAATCCAATTGAATATCTTCCACGTAAAGAGAAGGTAGTTTTCGCTGGAGCTTATTACGGTAAAAAGTTTCCTGAACGTACGAATGCGATGGAGAAGCTAGTCAATGCTTCGAAGGAATTTGGACTAGATATTTATGACCGAAACTATCATAATCCAACAAGTCCTAATCAGTTTCCTGATGAGTATAAGCCATTTATTGTTGGAAACTTAAAACAAAATGAAATCGATATTGCGTATAAAGGATATAAAGTAGCACTAAACGTAAATAGTATTACGAAATCTCCGACAATGTTTGCCCGGAGAGTATTTGAGTTATTGGCAAGTAATACCCCAATTATTAGTTCCAATTCAGAAGGGATTCACAGAATGTTTGGAGACATTGTGACTGCTACCGATAATGAAAAACTGATGAAGGAACGACTTTCTAATTATTACTCAGATGAGACTTTTTATAAGAAAAACCGTTTACTCACATTACGTAAAGTATTAGAGGAACACACTTATACGAATCGAGTGGAAGATTTATTAAATATTATCAATCTACCATTCGAAAAGAATGAAGAGACTGCTACATTAGTAGGGATTGTTCGAAGTAAAGCTGACTATGAAAAGTTAATGGAAATTTACACTAGACAAGGAATCAAACGAAAAAAACTAGTGATCTTACTCGACCTGTTTGATGGTTATCTAAATATTTTTAATCAAAACAATCTCGGGGATATTAAAACTTACCTTATTGATTACTGCCATCACTATTTTAGTTTGAATGATCTTGTTGATTCGAATTATATTGCTCCGATTAATCTAGCCCATTATTATGGTGAGAATTATTTAAGAGACTTGATGTTAGCGACTAAGTATACGAATGATACGATTATTGCTAAAGGCAATGGAAATAGCTATAACTACGTAAATGATTGCCATATTGACGAAGCATTGATTTGTAAAAAGGCGACAAGATTTATTCGCCCAAGTGAATTTATCAGTCTTTTAGACAACAAATCAACAATTGGCCATTTCTCAAAAGCTGGCGTTCAATTTTTTGAAATTGATGAGTTTAATTTTTATCGAGATGCCTATGAACAAGCCATTAGCCGAGACAAAATTGAGAGTATTTTAGTATAAGGAGCTGTTTTTATGAAACTGGCGATTATAGGGCATGATTTAAAATTTATTAACGAAGCGATTAAGAGGTTTGAAACTAGAAGTGACATTGAAATAAAAATAGATTTATGGGAAGGCCATACAATTCATCAAGTTGGTAAAAGTTTAGAAATCGTTAATTGGGCGGATGTTCTTTTTTGCGAGTGGGGACTTGGAAATGTCATTTGGTATCAGGAGCATAAAAAAGATCATCAAGTATTAATCGTTAGAATGCATCGTTTTGAAATGAATACCCCTTTTCCAGAACGATTTGATTTTACGAAGATTGATAAGATTATTGCGATTTCTTCTTATATATTTGAGGAATTCCATCGTGTTGCAAGAATTCCTAGAGAAAAGATGATTGTCATTCAAAATGGTGTTGATGTCGATCGATTCCATTTGCCTAAGCAATATGATGCAGATTTTCGAATTGGATTACTTGGATATGTTCCGAAGTTAAAACGATTAGATCGAGCACTTGAGATATTTGAAAAGTTATACGAAAAAGACAGCCGATATACTCTTTCGATAAAAGGGAAGCATCCGAAAGAGTTTCCGTGGGTTTGGAATAATCAACAAGAGCAGGATTATTATACAAGTTTATTTCGAAAAATTGAGAAATCCCACTATCGTAATCAAATTCAGTTTGAAGAGTGGGGAGATTCAGCGGAATGGCTTGAGTCGATTGGTTATGTCTTATCAGTTAGCGATTATGAAAGTTTTCACTTAGCACCCGTTGAAGGGATGGCTTCTTGCGCTGTGCCAATTGTATTAAATCGTGAAGGAGCTCGAACGATCTTCCCTGATGAGTATATTTTCGAATCACTCGATCGAGCAGCGCAGTACATTGCGGATAGTAGAAAAGGGTCTAGGAAAGAACTAGTTGAATTTGTGAAGGAAAATTACTGTATGGATAAAATGTGTTCAGAGATTTTGAGGCTAATTGATGAGTTACAAGTAAAATTAGTTCATTAAGTATTTCGGGAGAGCACAGTGAATTCTTGAGTAGAAGGAACTGTGCTTTTTTCTTCTATTATTATTTACATCGAGTATGAATGATTTCAAAATGTGGGAAACTAAGTGTATAGAATCGAATAATTACTAGTTAAAGAACTTATTAGGGATTAAGCCGATTAATTTTTAAAATTGATCATTTTAATAGAGGAATAAACGGTATTTTTCGTGGTAAAAAATGTCTTTATTTCTTCAGTTAAGATACAATAGATAGATACATATTTCAATAAGCCGATTTGTTTTTGAAAGGGGAAAGAATTTTGACTGTTAAAGTAATGACAATTTTTGGAACAAGACCAGAAGCGATTAAGATGGCGCCACTAGTGCTTGAGCTAGCTAAACATCCTGATCAAATAGAATCCATTGTGACGGTTACAGCTCAGCATCGTCAAATGTTGGATCAAGTTCTTGAAATTTTTGAAATCACGCCTGATTATGATTTAAATATAATGAAGGACCGCCAAACTTTAATCGATGTAACAACTCGAGGTTTGGAAGGTTTAAATAAGATTATGCAAGAAGTAAAGCCGGACATTGTATTAGTTCATGGTGATACGACAACAACTTTTATTGCTAGTCTTGCAGCTTTTTATAATCAAATTGCAATTGGTCATGTTGAAGCGGGTTTACGTACTTGGGACAAGTATTCACCATACCCAGAAGAAATGAACCGTCAATTAACTGGCGTCATGGCGGATTTACATTTTTCTCCTACGACAAAATCAGCACAAAATTTATTAGCTGAAAATAAAAAGGAAGAAACAATTTTTATTACTGGTAATACTGCGATCGATGCACTGAAAACAACCGTAAAAGAAGAGTATGCTCATTCTGTTCTTGACCAGATTGGTAACGACAGATTAGTCTTAATGACTGCACATCGTCGTGAAAATTTAGGGGAACCAATGAGAAATATGTTTAAAGCGATTAAGCGTTTAGTCGAAAAACATCATGATATTCAAGTTGTGTATCCTGTACACATGAATCCTGTTGTTCGAGAAATTGCAAATGAAGTTTTAGGAAATGACAATCGAATCCATTTAATTGAACCACTAGATGTGATCGATTTCCATAACTTTGCTGCAAGATCGCATTTAATTCTAACTGATTCTGGTGGTGTACAAGAAGAGGCACCTTCTTTAGGCGTACCTGTTCTTGTTTTGCGTGATACGACAGAACGTCCTGAAGGAATTGATGCTGGTACATTAAAGCTTGCTGGAACTGACGAAGAAGTCATTTTCTCGTTAGCCGATGAACTGTTGTCGGATGAAGAGGCACATGCAAAAATGTCTAAAGCATCTAATCCATATGGAGACGGCGAAGCTTCTAGAAGAATTGTTGAAGTGATTATTCAACATTTTAATCATAAAACAAAGTAATCATGTGTAAGGAAAGACTATCTTTGAAAACTATTCAAGGATAGTCTTTTTTGATTTTAATTGAGGGTTTACAAGTGAAATAAGATCTTTTAGAAATTAATATAAAACCCTTTTAATAAAGTATCTATCCTAAATGGTATAGATACTATTAAAAGTC
>NZ_NTZO01000086.1 GCF_002559405.1 Bacillus sp. AFS001701
ATTGGTAAGTTACGTTGAGGGTTTTTAACTTCCTCAGCTGCAGTTGATACTGCGTCAAATCCAAAGTATGCGAATACTACTACTGCAGCACCAGCTGTTACACCATGGAATCCCATTGGCATAAATGGAGTCCAGTTGTGCGGTTGAACGTACCAAACACCTACTACGATGAAAAGTGCTACTACTGCTAATTTTACAATTACCATTATCGTGTTAAGTTTTGCTGATTCTTTAACACCTTTAGTAAGAATGAACGTAACAAGTAAAACAATGATTACTGCCGGTAAATCAATAAAAGTATGTTTAGATGGATCAAATGCACTTGTTAA
>NZ_NTZO01000585.1 GCF_002559405.1 Bacillus sp. AFS001701
ATGGGATAAGCGGGAAGGCTGAGACCCCGCAGGCTTGCCGAGGAGGCTAAAGAATCTCGCGCCATGGAAAGCGAGCATCCTGTAGTGGAAATCAACATCACCCTACTCCTTTGACGAATATTTGGTTATTAACTACACGATACCTTTTTAAACAAAATAAAAACCAACTGATTTAAAATCAATTGGTTTTTAGTATGAAGATATTCTTTTCTTTAATAATGAAAAATCAATTAAGTCTCCTAAAGTTGCTGGAGCAGGTTTTTTCATGTATTGCTTATCTTTTTCTACTAATTTATAAATATGATATGTTGTTAATGCATCGTCTAGTGCTTTGTGGTGATTTCCAGTTCCATCTTTACCATACTCTTTCATTGCGTTCCAAAGGCCCGTTTGATTTTGGTTACCGAAGAAGGTTTTATACTCAAGACATAAGTCTCTTACTTCCCCATGAATTGGGAATGAAATATTCGCAGCCTCGCAATTATGTTTTAATACTCTCATATCCATATTGCCCCAAGTAATTACCGTGGTTCTATAGTTTTTTGTCGCTTCATTTAATATTTCTCCAAGTTCCTTTAATTGTATTCCATGATCGACATTTTCTTGAGAAATATTTAGAAACCTTTTGCATCTTGAGGATAACGTTGGAAATTGCAGTGGTTTAACAAATGAAGAATATGTTTGATTAATCTCATCATTAATGACACTTACAAAACCAACTTCAATGATTTCCGGAAAAAATTTAATTCCTTTTGATTTTCCATCGGGCATTGTAAATTCAAAATCAATAAACAAGAACTGCTCTTTCATTTCCTCACCTCCAGAAAAATAAATTTTCTGATTTTTACTTATTGTCTTATATGATAAAAGAATATTCAAGTAAGACAAATTTACTATTTTCAACTTTATTCCTTATTTTATTAATACAACCAATTTGTGTAAAAAATAACATAAGATACCCATCAAGATGAAAAATCGTGTTAAAATAATATCGTTCGTTTAATTATTTCTTTAAACGAATTAAAAAATAGAAAGTATATAGAGGGCTATTATGAAAAAAATTATTGGATTTATTATTATTATAATAAGCTTTCTTGTCTTTTATTTCACATCTCAGCAAGCTATGATGGCATATGAGACCTCAAAACATATTCCCAAAAAGAAGGTAGAAGAACTGCCTGTTGTTTCTTTATCACAGAACAGTGTTTTTTATGATCGAAATAATAATCCTTTTTATATTCCTGCTTCTGGTGATAATAGAATTAATTTAAAAAGCGGAGATATTCCGCAACTAGTAAAAGATATCTTTATTTCTACCGAAGATCGATATTTTTATTCACATAAAGGTATTGATTTATTCGGAGTTGCTAGGGCATTTATGGTGAATGTTTCGAATAGTGGAATAGAACAGGGAGCTAGTACAATTACACAGCAACTTGCAAGAAACTTATATTTAACTCAAGCACGTACAGTCGAACGCAAAATAAAAGAGATTCAAATCTCTTTACAACTTGAAAAGCAATATTCTAAAGATGAAATTTTAGAAATGTACATTAATACAATATATTTTGCCAATCGAAACTATGGAATTGAAGCTGCAAGTAAAGCATATTTTAGCAAATCGGCAAAAGATCTGAGTATTGCTCAAACAGCTTTCGTATGTACAATTCCAAATAACCCAACTTTATATGATCCTTTGAAAAACTTTAATAACGCTAAAAAGCGTCAAGAAAGAATTTTAGGTATACTTAGAGATCAAGGAAAAATTACTGAACAACAGTATACTGCTGCCATGAAAGAAAAAATTACGCTAAAGAAAGATAGTAAAACACAGGAATATCCTGATTACTATTCTTACGTAGATTCTGAACTGAAGAGTATTTTAGCTGGTAAAAAAGGAAAATTTAATACTAGCAAGCTATCAGCAGCACAACAAACTGAATTAAAAAAATTAAAAACTGTTCAAGAGAGAGCATTATATTTACAAAATCAAGGCTTAAAAGTCTATACAAGCTTAAGTCCTTCAGTACAACAAGCGACAGTTAACGCAGTTAATCGAGGAACGCTTTCAACAAATACACAGGGCGCAGCAGTTGTAATAAGAAATGATACACATGAAATTATTGCTATTTCTGGTGGAAGAAACTATGAACCTCACAATCTAAATCGATCATTCCAATCATATAGACAGCCAGGTTCAACAATTAAACCATTACTAGTTTATGCACCATATATCGAAACCTTTGGTGCTACACCAGATACAAAAGTAAACGCAGATAACTACTGTAAAGGCACGTATTGTCCTAAAAATGATAGTAAAAAAGAATACGGGGATGTAACTATACGTACTGCTATGCAGAACTCATATAATACGGCTGCAGTTCGATTATATGAGCAACTTACACCACGAATAGGTTATTCATACTTAGATAAGTTTGGGTTTAGAACAATTACAAATGAAGACCGTGTAGAGCTAGGTCGTGCTCTTGGTGGCTTCAATGTCGGTATGTCACCATTAGAAATGACAGATGCATACTCTACATTTGGAAACAATGGGGTGTTCTATGAAAATACCGCTATTAAAAAAATTACGTTAAGAGATGGTACCGTATTATACGATAATGAACCTAAAGCAATTCGTGTTTACAATCCATCAACGAACGAAACTATGAGAAGCATGTTAAACTCTGTAGTAAAAGATGGTACTGCTAAACATATCTATATGCCGTTAAACTATATTGGCGGTAAAACAGGTACAACTAACGATAATACGAATCTATGGTTCATGGGGTTAACTTCAAATTATACAATTGGTACGTGGATTGGTAATGATAAACAAAGAATTCCAATTCCTAAAAACTATTCTTATCCACCTACTCAACGTATATGGCAAAACATCGTTGTGAATGGCCAATTATATTAATCTATAAACAAAAAAGTAGCACTTTTGAGATACTCAAAAGTGCTACTTTTTTTTAAAATGGCATTGATGTTTTAAATTTAGCTAGAACTGTAAAAGCGCCATATACAACTCCGCTTCCTACTAATCCCCAAACGATTAATTGGATCATTATAAAACCAATGACCCCTACAATTGTATAGTTAGATCGTTGCTTTATTAAAAATAAAATATAAAATGCAATTACTGATACTAGTAAAATAATAGCAATATACACTAAAG
>NZ_NTZO01000586.1 GCF_002559405.1 Bacillus sp. AFS001701
AAATTTAACCGGTTTATTATTTTTTTACCCTGAAGAGCAACCAAAAAACATTCAAGACAAATTCGGCAAATATGGTGAAAACATTCGATCCACTACAGAAGGTTATAGAGTTGGGAAAAAAAATAATCAAAAATATATGTATATTAAACAGTACGGTACATTTTGGAAATTCGGTAAATTAAGTGATGGAGGTTTTCTAGTATTTAGTAAAGATAAGATAAAGCAAGAAAAGGAGGGGAAATAATACACAATTAGACGAAACAGATTGTGTATAAAACATGATACAAACAAGTAGAACTATATCTAAATATCTTCTTCAGTTTTGTTTAACTATATTTGGAATTGGTTTAATTACGGCTACTTCTTTTACTCTATTTTTACCAAAAGGAGAGCGACTGGTTGAGTTTTGGAATCAACTACAAATCTTTTTTTGGAGTTTTTTTTACTTCGATAATTTAGAAGTTTACTTAAAAGAATTTCAATATGTTCCTTTTTCTTCTGTTTTTTTAGAGCCTTACGTTTATTCTTTTACGATTCTTTTTTCAGCGTTTTTACTATCAATTTTCGTCGCATTATTTATTGCCTATCTAGTAAATATAGGTCCAAAATCATTTAGAAAAATAATGAATAGTATCCTATTTTTCCTACAATCTATACCAGACGTAGTAATGATTTGCGCATTTCAAATTTTCTTTTTATGGATTTTTAATAAAACCGGCGTTAAAATTGTAGATCCAATAAGTGGCTTTGAATCAAAAGCTTATGCATTACCGATCTTCCTTGTATCGATTATTCCAACGATCCAACTTTTCCAAATGTTATTTTTAGCAATACAGGAAGAAAAAATTAGAGACTATGTGGAGTATGCAAAAGCAAAGGGACTTTCTAATTCTTGGATTATTATCCGCCATATATTCAGTAATGTTGCGATTACTTTATTAAGTAATAGTAAGTTAATATTTTGGATGATGATTTCAAATCTATTAATAGTAGAGAAGTTCTTTAATATGAAGGGCTATTTTTCATTTCTATTTAATAACAGTAATTCGCCTGAAATCTTTTTTATGGCGTTAGTTTTACTATTTATCCCATTCTTTTTGCTAGAGATTCTGTTTAAACAAATTGTAAATAGAATGAAAGGGGGACAAGCTGTATGATAAAAATTAGAAAGTATTTCCCCATTATAATAGGAAGCTTTATCATACTTGGCCTAATCACCTTTAGTTTTATTTATACTTATTTTATAAAGGATACGATCAAACCAGCCCCAGCTTTGTTATATAATGCAGAAGGTAAATTAATCGATACATATGGTTATCCTCCAAGTTGGAAATATCTTTTTGGTGTCGACCGATTTGGAAGAGATGTATTTTGGATGGTAATTGATGGTGCTAAATACACTTTATCCATTGCCATAGTTGTCGGATTAATGAGAGTCATATTTGGTGGTTTATTAGGTGCATTTTTCGGATTCATGAATCAAAGATTATTAAAAATTATTGAACCAATTTTGAATGCATTTCGATTTGTACCAGCTGTTATCATTATATTTCCATTTTTTGAGAAATTAAATGACGTTCCAGAAGCAGTAAAAGAAAAAACGATAGCAATTCAAATTTCATTACTAATCATTATTTCGATTCCAGTATTGATAAATTCAATCGGTGAAGAAGTAAGAGATTTTTTAAAAAATGATTTCATTACTAGCTCTAGAGTCATAGGTGCACGAAATGGATGGATCCGCCGTAAGCATGTAATACCTTATTTACGAAGCCGTATTCTTTTATTATTTGTACAACAGACTATACAAACTTTATTTTTACTAACACAATTAGGTGTTTTTAAACTATTTATTGGTGGCGTTAAAGTTCTTTATTTAGATCTTGGAATCGATCGACCGATGTCACAAGCTAATGAATGGTCTGCGATGATTGGTGCAAATTACATCGAGTTATCGATAGATTCATGGGTAATCGTTGGACCAAGTATAGCTTTTATTGTTTCGATTTTTGCTTTTAATCTTATTAAATTGGGTATTGAGCGTTTAATGGAAAACCAAACAGGGCAAAAAAAGAAGCAACCTATTAATAATGAAGTTTTATATCATGGATTAAATGATTTTGATTTTGTGAATAAGGAAAAATTAAATGAAGTTAGTAGGATCGTAGATAACGAACCTAAATCGAATGGACAGCTTGTAACTAGATAATAAAGTAATCTGAAAATCTTTGTTCTAAATAGAGAATAGAGGTTTTTATTTTTGTATTTAGAGGAAACTCAAAAATCGCATAGAAGTATAATTTTATCTATTTCATTGGAGGGTTCGAGAATACATGAACTAGATTTGATGTTTAATCGATTTTTATTATTAAGCTAATTGGCAAGGATAGTTGAATAAGAAATACATTTATTCTGATAAAATAAGACTTAAT
>NZ_NTZO01000587.1 GCF_002559405.1 Bacillus sp. AFS001701
TAATAATACCTTTCAAAATAAGTTTCCGAAGATTCAAAATTTATTTCAGACTGGTAATATTTTTGTAATTTTTTTCTGTATTTAATAACTACAGTTGTCCCTAAATACAGAAGAATTATATCGTAATTTTTTTGGACAGTTTGAAAGCGTTTCCGAACTTTTTATTGGGGTAGTGCCAAAAGTCCGATGAATCGTACCGAAGTGACTCTACTAGAAATAGATTAGGTATGGAAGCAATCTCTGGAATTCCTGTTTTAAGGGGGTACCGTGTCATTCCAAAAAAGAGGAGATTCACTCAATAGTAGGTGGAAATGAAGCAGAAAAATCAACTTTAATGAAAATATTACTGGTCATTACAAGGTACCATAAAAGGGATACTTGTTAATCCCAAGAGTGTTCAGTTCTTAACCTTTTATTGTAGGTTTATTCGCATTCTCACCATATTCATTCAACT
>NZ_NTZO01000588.1 GCF_002559405.1 Bacillus sp. AFS001701
AGATGAATTAAAAGCATTAGAAGAAAAGAAGAAGGCAATTAAAAAAATAGACAATGTGATTGAATTACCTGTTCCTGAAATTAGTACAAAGAGATCTGCAATACAAAAATCAGATTGCCTAGTTCCTTCATCGTTAAGTAAAACGGTCATTAAAAATATTCCAGTAGCTCAAGTGGCACCTTTTATTAATTATCAAATGCTAATTGGACATCATTTGGGGGTAAAAGGTAAATGGGAAAATCAAGAACGTGGCCAGGAGTTATACGAGTTAGTTCAAGAATTCTTAAAAGATGGAAATGAATATTTTGACTGCCAAGTAATCTATCAATTTTTCCCTGCTCAAAGTAATGGCAATGATGTCATTATCTATGACTCTGAAACGAAAAAACCGATTGAACGTTTTCAATTTCCTAGACAAAGAAAAGAACCAAATCTTTGTATAAGCGACTTTTTAAATCCTGTTGGTGAAGAGATGGATTATGTTGGATTCTTCTCTGTAACATCGGGACCTCGAGTAAGAAATATTGCCGAAAGATTGAAACAAGAAGGGGAGTATTTAAAGAGTCACGTTTTATTCTCATTAGCTTTAGAATTAGCAGAAGGTTTAGCTGAAAAAACTCATATGCTAATGAGAGAAAAATGGGGATTCCCAGATCGTCCGGATTTCACGATGTCAGAGCGTTTTAAAGCAAGATATCAAGGAATCAGGGTTTCATTTGGTTACCCTGCGTGTCCAAATCTTGAGGATCAAGAAAAGCTATTTAAGTTAATTAACCCAAATGAAATTGGGATTAATCTGACAGAAGGATTCATGATGCTACCAGAAGCGTCTGTAACTGCAATGGTATTCTCACATAAAGATGGAAGATATTTTTCAGTTTAATAAGTGAGAATAATTATTCATTTAATTCAATAAAACTATAATTTAGTTATTTCAAATAGGTAGTAGAAATAGTTCATGCATCAATCTACTACCTTTTTCTTAAGAAAAAAGAGGAGTGGAAAAAATGCCTGTAATTATCAACAAAGATCTACCTGCAACAGAAATACTAACGAAAGAAAATGTTTTCTATATGACGAAAGAGCGAGCGGAGTCACAAGATATAAGACCGCTTCAAATAGGCATTTTAAACTTAATGCCAACAAAAATTGAAACAGAAACGCAATTATTACGTTTAATTGCAAATTCACCTCTACAAGTAGATATCGATTTAATCGGTACTGAATCATACAAGCCAAAAAACGTTTCAGAAGAGCATGTTTCAAGCTTTTATAAAACAATTTCACAAATTCAAAATACAAAATATGATGGCTTTATTATTACCGGTGCTCCAGTAGAGACATTGGAATTTGAAGAAGTTGAATATTGGTCGGAGCTTAAAGAAATCATGGAATTTACAAAAGAAAATGTTACATCTACATTGCATATATGTTGGGGTGCACAAGCAGGGCTTTACCATCACTACGGAGTTCCTAAATACACATTAGAAAAAAAAATGTTTGGTGTTTTTCCACACTCTGTAGAGGATCGTTTTGTGAAACTAGTACGTGGCTTTGATGACGAGTATTATGTACCGCATTCAAGACACACTGAAGTTAGGAAGGAAGATATCGATCAAATAGGAGAATTGAAGATTTTAAGTTTATCGGATGATGCAGGTGTCCATCTTGTTACTAGTGAGGATGGAAAGCAAATTTTCGCAACTGGACATCATGAATATTGTATTAATACTTTAAAATCAGAATATGAAAGAGATGTACAAAGAGGAGCGGAAATTGCTATACCAAAAAACTATTTCCGAAATGATAATCCTGAAAAACCACCGATTGTACGTTGGAGAAGTCATGCTAATCTACTTTTCTCAAATTGGTTAAATTATTACGTTTATCAAGAAACCCCTTACAATTTATAATTTTATATTTTTAGTTTCATCATTTCGTCAAATACTAAAAAAAAATAATTGGAAAATTAAAAAAAATGTTTGCTATTTTCATAAAACATTCTCATAATGGTAATAATATCAAATTTTAACGGAGGAGATCATATGAAGGACTGTATATCTATCGGACTATTAGGACTTGGAACTGTTGGAAGTGGTGTTGTAAAAATTGTTGAAGATCATCAGGACAGATTAGCCCATCAAATCGGTTGTTCTGTTCAAGTAAAAAAGGTTCTTGTTAAGGACCTTGAAAAGGAGCGATCAATTTCAATTCAAAAGGATCTATTAACAACAGATGCATATGAAATTTTAGATGATGCAGATGTAGATGTTGTTGTAGAGGTAATGGGTGGAATTGAAGATGCTAGACAATACATACTCCATGCCCTACGCAATAAAAAACATGTTGTCACAGCTAATAAAGATTTAATGGCTTTATATGGTACTGAATTACTCCGTGTAGCAAATGAGAATAAATGCGATTTGTTCTATGAAGCTAGTGTTGCTGGTGGTATCCCTATTATTCGTAGTTTAGTAGATGGTTTAGCTGCAGACCGTGTAACTAAATTAATGGGAATTGTAAATGGAACGACAAACTTTATACTTACAAAGATGAGCAATGAAGGTAAAGCATATGAGGATGTGTTAAAAGAAGCTCAGGAACTCGGCTTTGCAGAAGCAGATCCAACATCAGATGTTGAAGGACTAGATGCTGCGAGAAAAATGACAATTTTAGCTAAATTAGGTTTTTCAATGGATGTTGAACTAGAAGACGTGCAAGTACGTGGTATTAGTTCAGTATCTTCAGAAGACATCGATTTTGCTAAATACTTTGGTTATACAATGAAGTTAATCGGTTATGCGAAGAGAAACGATAATCGAATTGAAGTTAGTGTTGGGCCAACTTTAATTGCACATAATCATCCATTAGCATCTGTTAGCAATGAATTTAATGCAGTTTATGTATATGGTGAAGCTGTAGGAGAAACGATGTTCTATGGACCAGGTGCGGGTAGTTTACCAACTGCAACTGCAATCGTATCAGACTTAGTTGCGGTAATGAAAAATATGCGACTTGGTGTAAACGGTACAAGTGCTGTGTTACCACAATATCCAAAAGAAATTAAAGAAGATCATGAAATCTATTTTAAATCATTCTTCCGCTTTACAGTAAAAGATCAATTAGGTTCGTTCGCTGAAATTACTTCAATTTTTACAGAATCTGATATAAGCTTTGAGAAAATTATTCAAGTTCCATTAAAGCATAAAGGTCTTGCTGAAATCATTTTAGTAACACACCATGCGTCATATTCAGCATACAAAAAAGTATTGGAAAATTTAGAAACATCTGATGTTGTCGATGAAGTACGTAGCTATTATCGAATTGCAGGTGAAGATCTTGATGTATAAAGGATTAATCGAAAAATATTCAAATTTATTACCTATCAATGAAGAAACACCAAAATTAACTTTAAATGAAGGGAATACGCCATTACTATTTTTACCTAACATATCAGAGGAGTGGGGAATTGAATTATATGTTAAGTTAGAAGGGCTAAACCCAACAGGTTCATTTAAAGATCGTGGGATGGTAATGGCAGTTGCTAAGGCAAAGGAAGCAGGAAGTTCAGCAATTATTTGTGCATCGACAGGTAATACATCTGCTGCCGCTGCTGCTTATGCTGCAAGATCTGGTATGAAATGTTTTGTTATTATTCCTAATGGCAAAATTGCATACGGTAAACTTGCGCAGGCTGTCATGTATGGAGCACATATCATTAGCATTGATGGAAATTTTGATCACGCATTACAAATGGTAAGAAAAATCAGTGAGTCTGAACCAATCACACTAGTAAATTCTGTAAACCCATATCGAATCGAGGGCCAGAAAACAGCAGCATTCGAAATTTGTGAGCAATTGGAAGAAGCTCCAGATATTTTAGCAATTCCAGTTGGAAATGCAGGGAATATTACAGCTTATTGGAAAGGATTTAATGAATACAATTTATCAAAAGGTTATCAATTACCTAAAATGCATGGTTTTCAAGCAGAAGGTGCAGCACCAATTGTTAATAATAAAAAGATTGATAATCCTGAAACAATTGCAACAGCTATTCGAATTGGTAACCCAGCAAGCTGGGAGCACGCGGTAAATGCAATAGGGCAATCAAACGGTGCAATCGATAGTGTATCAGATGAAGAAATCCTACAAGCGTATAAATGGATTGCATCAAAAGAAGGTGTATTTGCAGAACCAGGTTCATGTGCAAGTATTGCTGGAGTTTTTAAACAAGTACAATCAGGTGTAATCAAAAAAGGCTCAAAAGTAGTAGCCATTTTAACAGGTAATGGATTAAAGGATCCAGATATCGCAATTCAATCAAGTAAAATTGAGCCAATACTGTTACCGAATGAAGAAAAAATTGTATTAGAACATTTACAAGGTGTGGTTTCGATATGAAAAAACTTTTCCAAATAACAGTTCCTGCAAGCACTGCAAATGTGGGACCTGGTTTTGATTCAATTGGTATCGCCTTAGATCGATACTTAACAATTGAAGTATATGATCACGATCAATATAGCTGCGAGGGATTTAGTGAATATTTGAAAGATATTCCACTTGATCAGACAAATTTAATCTTAAAAACAGCGATTGATGTTGCAAAAGCAAATCATAAATCTTTGCCAACATGTCATTTAAAGCTTGAAAGTAATATTCCGTTAACAAGAGGTTTAGGAAGTAGTGCCTCAGCAATAGTAGGTGGCATTATTCTAGCAAATGAACTTTGTAATCTTCAATTATCTCTAGAAGAACAGCTTAGAATCGCAACTGCAATTGAAGGTCATATGGATAATGTCGGTGCTTCACTTTATGGCGGTTTAGTTATTGGGACTTTTATAGATGGAAAAGCATATATCCAACACTCGACATTAAATAATGTTTCAGTAGTAGCTATTATACCAAAATACGAATTAGAAACTGTTCATGCAAGAAATATATTACCCTCAACGATCCCATATAAGGACGCTATACAATCTAGCAGCTTTAGTAATCTATTAGTTTTAGCATTATTAACGGAAAATTGGGCATTAGCAGGCGATATGATGAAACGAGATCTGTTTCACGAACCATATCGATGCAAAATTGTAAAAGAGCTAGATACCCTAAAACAAATCGAATTACCTGAATATGTTCATGGATTTGTATTAAGTGGAGCCGGACCGACAGTATTAGCCTTTGTTTCGATCGAAGGTTGCACTGAAGCAATTGACTATTTTACACGCTTATTTCCAAATTGTGATGTAAGTGAAATAAAAATAGAAAACAAAGGTGCAACAGTTAAACATTCAATCCACTCGAATTAAAAGAAACCACTCAACTATGAATCGTTGAGTGGTTTCTTTTTTTTTGAGATAGTTCTGAAGTGCAAATAAAATTTTGGAACTGCAATTAAGAACTTTGGAAGTGCAAATTAAAAGTAGTGTACTGCAATTATAATCTGTCGAAATGCAAATAAAAACTGTGTTACTGCAATAAAATAAGAAGTGCAAATAAAAAAGATGGAACTGCAATTAAATCTGAGAAAGTGCAAACAAAAATTGTGAAACTGCAAATAAAAATTACGAAACTGCAATTAAAAAAGTCGAATCTGCAAATAAAATTACTAAAACAGCAAATAAGTTAAAATAATACTCATACCAGTTAGGGTATTAT
>NZ_NTZO01000589.1 GCF_002559405.1 Bacillus sp. AFS001701
ATTTTTTTGTTAACTAATTTATTTAACGATTTTAGTCTTAATTTACTTTTTGAATTCTTCCTTCAACTTCATAAACGAAAGGTCTTGGAAGTGATTTAACATAATCTACAGTCGCTTGAAGATCCTCTGGTCCAACTTCTAAATCAGTGGAACGTTCGCCAATACCATATTTTACATTTCCGTACATATAGTTGTTTACTACAACTGAATATTCTTTATTAGGATCAATTTTACTACCATCCGGTAAAAAGATGTCTACTACCTTTCTAGTCGTTGAATCCCAAGTATATTTGAATCCAGCGATATGGAAATCTAATCCCTTATCGGTAATTTGATTATTTAAAACTGTTTCAATATCTTGACCGCTAAGCATTACTTTATTTAAGACATTTCCAAAAGGCTGAATTGCGAATAAATCACCAAACGTAACTTGACCAGCGTCAAGTTGTGATCGAACACCGCCACCGTTCATCATTGCGAAGTCAGCATTCATTGATGCTTTCATTCCATCTGCAATTAAGTTACCTAGTGCAAAATCACCGTAAGTATCTGAAGATGGATATCCTTTTGGTAAAGTTTGCATTGAGTCACCAACAATCTGAGCTTTAATTGGCATAATTAAATCTTCATATTTTTTCATGATCGCAGAAACTGTCGGGTCTGGTGTATAGTCTTTTTGATAAACTGTTACTACTTCTGCTTGCTTTTTAACAATCTCACCTGTTACTGCATCTAATTCTAAATCCACATCAGAAAATGCAGAACCATATGAATAAGCTTGTACAATTAATTTATTATCAACTACTTTATCATTAAATACATGATTATGAGCAGCAAAAATAACATCTACTTCATCATCAACTTTTTCAGCAATATCAGTTGCATCATATAAATCTGCTTTACCTGTTTGAAGAGTAGGGTTATGTGCTAATGCTACGATTGCTTTAATCCCTTGTTTTTTTAGAATATCCGTATAATGGTTAATTGCTTCAACTTCATCACGAATCTCAAGCGTTTCATTTCCTTTTCGAACAATCATATTAGGAGTTTCTTGCGTTACTACTCCGATAAAACCAATCTTTTTACCGCCCACTTCTTTAATTGTGTATGGTTGAGTAATTAATTCTCCTGTTGCAGAATCATATGCATTGGCAGCAATCACTGGAAAGTTCATTCCGTCATACCCTTTTGTACCTTTAGGATGTTCTCCACCATTCATCATACGCTTTAATTCAGCAATGCCTTCATCAAACTCGTGATTTCCAACTGTACCTACATCAAAACCCATTGCTTCCATCACTTCAACTGTTGGTTCATCTTGGAATAACGCAGAAATCAGTGGGCTTCCACCAATCATGTCACCAGCGTGAACTAGTAATGTATTTGGATTTTCTGCTTCATGTTGTTTCATTGCGGCAGCTGTGTATTCCATACTTCCAGCTAATAATTCTTGGCCATTAACAGTAACTTTTGTATCAGTATCAAGCTGGCCATGAAGATCATTTAAGCCTAATAATTGGACTTTAATATTTTCTTTTGTACCTAAATCTAATTTAAAAATTCCAAATCCTGCAAGATCCGTTTTATTTGTAAATGCAATATTACTATTAGGCTTGATAAATTCTTCCGCTCTTGGTGAAGTCGTAAACGTTACATTTACATTTCCGCTAATTGGTGCAATCGACCAGTTATGATCAGCTGTTGGTGTGATTGTTTTCGATTCAGAAATGTAATCCATTAAGATTTGACGATTTTCATCAGCAGAATCTACTACAAGTTCGCTACCTTTTACACCTGGGAAATTACCACCGCCACCAGCACGATAGTTATTTGTTACAACGATGAATTCCTGATTTAGATCAATTGGTTGTCCATTATAAGTTAAGTTTATTACTCGACTTGAATTACTATTAACTAGATTTCCGTTTATATCATACTTTGCTGGTTTTGTTACATCAATTTGGTAGTTAACACCATCAATTACATCAAAGTTATAAACAGGGAAAGCTGGATTTAATAATGCTTGTTCTTCTGTTTTATTTGGATCAATTTGATTATATTTACCTGCGGTCATCTCAATCCATTCTTTCACAACAGAACCTTTTACTTTAATTGCTTTTAACGTATTATCATAAAGATAAAGATCGCCAGCACTTCTTATCGTAAGATCGCCTTTTTTAATCTCCGTATATTCAGCTACACCATTACGGCCAGCTTTGAATGGAGCTCCTACTGATAAAATTGGTAATTCTTTATATTCTGGTTTCTTTTCAGCAATATATTTTTCTACAAACCATTTTTGTGCATTTGTAACAACTTGAATCGATGGATCATCTTGTATCAATGAGAAGTAGCTATGAATATCATCGGTAGTTGTTCCAATTGGTGTATTTACATACTTAACGGTTGCATCATGATTTGGTTTAACAGCATTTACGATTTCTTGATCTGGAGCTACTGTACTTTCTGTTTTTGTTTTACCTGTAGCAGGATCCTTTACATCAGCCCATATTTCTCTAGTTGAAGACTGGGAATTTACTACTGACCATTTTCCTTTTTCTTTTTTAAGTGTTAGGTCAATTAATCCTAATGAACCACCACCGTATCCTGCTTGAACTGCTGGTACACCGTTGATTGTTCCTTTCGAATTATCAACACCTGGTAATGGCTTTTTATCTGCCCCTAAAAATAATGCATCAAGTGTAACCTCTGATTTTGCTGGAAATACCTTATGTGTATGAGAAAACGTAATTGCATCAATACCAGGTACTTCACTTAATGAATAAATAACGTCTTCAGTATTTTCTTTATTCGCATTAAATCCTGAATGAGTCATTGCAACAATTACGTCTGCACCGTCTTTTCTCATTTCAGGAATGAATTTTTTAGCTGTTTCGACTATATTTTTAGTAATAACTTTTCCATCAAGGTTTGCCTTGTCCCACTCACTAATTTGAGGTGGTACAAATCCAATAAAGCCGATTTTAATTTCTTGCTTCTTCCCTTGTTCATCAATTACTTGTTTCTTAATAATTTTATAAGGATTAAATTTGTTCTTATCATTATTAGGATTATTATCGTAATCATCTACGTAAACGTTTGCATTAATGTACGGAAAATCAGCATCATTATATGCTTCGTTTAAAAAGTCTAACCCATAGTTAAATTCATGGTTCCCTAAAGTTGCAATATCGTAACCCATTAGGTTCATTGCTTTAAATACAGGATGAACTTCTCCTTTTTTCAATGGATCAATTTTTGCTTCATAAGTTCCGAGTGGTGTACCTTGTATTAAATCCCCATTATCAACTAAAACATTATTTTGAACTTCTTTTCGAGCTTCTTTTACTAAAGTAGCAGTCTTAGCTAATCCAACTTTTTCATAAGCTCCATCCTTGTAGTAATCATAGTTTAATAAATTTGTATGGATATCTGTCGTTTCCATAATTCGGAAATTAACTAAATCCTTTTCAGCTTTATTCTTCGATGCAAGCACATTAACAGGTTCAGCCTCTTTTGGTGTAGCATACACTGGCGTACTCACAATTGACATACCTAATAACGATATAGCTAAAGAAAATGATAACGCTTTCGTATTAGTGCGATTCTTTCTCCCCATTTATATTCCCCTTATATGTTTTATTAGGATTACATTAAAAAAATCCCCAAAAATTATTATAAAATTAAAATAGGTTAAAATATATTTAATTATAC
>NZ_NTZO01000590.1 GCF_002559405.1 Bacillus sp. AFS001701
TTATAATAATCTGTTAATTCCAAAATTGATTTTTATTTGTTATTTTTATTTTGCAATCAACCGTTAAATAATTTTGTTTTGTAAAATAATTCCATTTGCATTTAAATTGAGTTGACATATATCTACTTAATCAGGAATAAGAGTATTTGGATAATCGATAATAATGTTATGTAAACTAAAAATACTCATAGAAGCTTCATTATATATTTAAACACATACTCGGACATTGACTACTTTCAAGAAATACTTTAAAATTATCTTTAATTCAAGATAGTTGAAAGGTGTTGATATGAATTGAATCAAAATGAAATTTCAACTAATTCGCTCCAGTTATATTCTGAAATTTGTAAAGCAAATCGATTTTTGACTGATGCTTCGATTAATAATATTAAATGTTTTGGTTTGAATTTGACTGAGTTTGCAGTCTTAGAATTGCTTTATCATAAAGGAGATCAGCCAATTCAACAAATTGGTAAAAGGATATTAATCTCAAGCGGAAATATGACGTATGTATTAGATAAATTAGAGGCTAGGCGATATATTAAACGCGTTAATTGTCCAAAAGATCGAAGAGTTATTTATGCAGCTTTGACGGAAGAGGGTAGAAGAGTAATTAGTTGCATCTTTCCAGCTCATAGTGAAATGATTCATAACTTATTTTCTCAACTAAATTCAGCTGAAAAAGATATGTTAATCTATTTATTAAAAAAGGTTGGATTAAGCAAAAATCAAACTCAAGGTTGAGATAACTTAGTTCGAACTAATTTGGATTAAAAGCTGTCATTTGACGGCTTTTTTTGTTAAGGATGGAAATAATATTAATAGACTAATTGTATGAAGAGGTATAAAAATATGGAAGAAAAGTTTAAAGGGAAATCAATTATTATTACAGGTGGTGCGAATGGAATTGGAGAGGGTATTGCACTCGCATTTGGAAAATTAGGAGCAATTGTTTGTATAGTTGATGTTAATGAACAAAAAGGTCATAGAGTAGTAAAGAAAATTGAGGAATATGGTGGGAGGGCAATTTTTTTTAAGACTGATGTTAGTAAAGAGGAAGACATCATAAATCTAATTCGCAATGTCATTGATAAAATTGGTAAACTTGATATTTTAATTAATAATGCAGGAATTTCCGCTTTTAAGCCATTTTTAAGTTTATCAACAGATGAATGGGATCATGTAATTAATACTAATTTGAGAAGCGTTTTTATTTCATCAAGAGAAGCTGCTAAAGTGATGAATAATGGTGGAAGAATAATAAATATGGCATCAACAAGGGCGATTATGTCGGAGCCAAATTCAGAAGCTTATGCAGCATCAAAGGGTGGAATTGTATCAATTACCCATTCTTTAGCAGCATCGCTTCAGCCAAATGGTATAACAGTAAACTGCATTAGCCCTGGATGGATTCAAGTTGATCAGAATGAAGAATTAAAAGAAACTGACCATCTTCAACATTGGTCAAATCGAGTTGGTAAGCCTGAAGATATCGCTAAAGCTTGTATTTATTTAGCTGATCCAGAAAATAACTTTATTAATGGTCAAAATATCATAATTGATGGCGGTATGACTAGAAAAATGATTTATGAAGAGTAGAAAAGCAAGGAAAGGTAATTTTCCTTGCTTTTCTTATTCGTTACTTATTCGTTTTACCTTACTTTCTTGTATCCTTGCTCTAAAAATATATCTTAATAAATATGGTACAACAATAAATATGAATAGTGTTCTAAATAGTTGATAACACATTATGACAGTTAGATCTGCGTCTACTTCTTTTGCAATTAATGCCATTTGATCCATTCCACCAGGGGCTAAGCTTAGTAAGGCACTAATATGATCAATGGTGTGAATATGTGTTAGAAATATACTTGATAATAGCGAAAATGTTAATAAAACGACTCCACTTAATACTGAAATTATAACTATTTTTAATTTGTTATTTAAGTTTTCTGGTTTCAATAATAAGCCAATATAACTTCCCATCATTAATTGGGAACAGTCTAATATAACAGATGGTAAGGCAGGTCCATGTAGTCCAGATAAATTAAGTATAATGGTAGCGATCATTGGTCCTAAAAGTAATGCAGTAGGAAAATTTATTTTCTTCCCTAAAAGCCCTAGGAACGTACAGAAAATAGCAAAAATAATAATATTTGGAAATAAGCCATGCCAGCTTGCTGAAGTGTGGTGAACGGCTTCTGAGATCGAACTTTTATGTACATTAAAAAATGGACTGAAAATTAATATTGGGACCATAAAAATAATCATCATAAGCCTAGAAATTTGTAAGAATGTGACAATTGTAAAGTCAATATCTTTAATCTCTTCTGCCAAAGCAATCATTTGACTTAATCCACCTGGAATACTACCTAATAAAACAGTTGGATAATGTATTTTAAATACTTTAGAAATTATGATTGATATTGTAATTGTAAAAAGGATGAGTAGAAAGGTCATCAGGATCATTGAAGTTATTTGATGTCCGATTTGAATAAACGTAGAAGATGTAAATGATAGCCCGATTGTGTAGCCGATTATGATCATGGCTGTATCTCGAATTTTACTTGGCCAATACAATTTTATCCCTTTAATTTTAGAAAGTATAAGTACAAAAAACATCGGTCCAAGGAGCCAAGGTATTGGGAGTTTAATAAATTGAAATAAAAATCCACCAATAATTGCAATAATTAAAGTAAATAAAAGCTGAGTCCATTTATTATCGTTGTAATTTAATACCACATTTTCACTTCTTTTCAAATTATAAAATTTTAATATATAGAACATGTTTACATTTATTCATCGCGCTTGTTATGTTAATATCATTATTGACCTTAAGTTTATGGTATGCAAGGATTTTGCTCGGTTAGTCGTTAGAATATTTAACAGGATAGCAAAACTAATCGGAGGTTATATTAAAGATAGTAAATATTTTACAATTTTTAATTTGAAAACCCTTGCAAATTTTAATTAGAAAGGACTAATTGAATTGGCTAAACAACAAATAGGCGTAATTGGGTTAGCAGTAATGGGAAAAAACCTAGCTTTAAATATTGAAAGTAGAGGTTTCTCAATTTCTGTGTATAACCGATCAGTTGAAAAAACAGAAGAATTTTTAAGAGAAGCAGAAGGTAAAAATGTAGTTGGAACATTTTCAATTGAAGATTTTGTAAATTCTCTTGAAACACCTAGAAAAATATTAATAATGGTAAAAGCAGGAGCACCAACTGATTCAACAATTGAACAATTATTACCTCATCTTGATCAAGGTGATATTTTAATTGATGGTGGAAATACATACTATAAAGACACTCAAAGACGAAACAAAATGCTATCTGATAGCGGAATTCATTTTATTGGCACAGGTGTTTCAGGTGGAGAAGAGGGAGCTTTAAAAGGACCTTCAATTATGCCTGGTGGACAAAAAGAAGCATTTGAACTAGTAAAACCGATTTTTGAAGCGATTGCTGCAAAAGTAAATAATGAGCCATGTACAACATATATTGGCCCAGATGGTGCTGGTCATTACGTAAAAATGGTTCATAATGGAATTGAATATGGTGATATGCAATTAATCTCAGAAGCTTACTTTTTATTAAAAAATGTACTTGGCTTAACTGCTGACGAATTACACCATGTATTTAGTGATTGGAATAAGGGTGAGCTTGATAGCTATTTAATTGAAATTACAGCCGATATCTTTACTAAAACAGACGAAGAAACAGGTAAACCACTTGTAGATGTTATTTTAGATAAAGCAGGACAAAAAGGTACAGGAAAATGGACTAGTCAAAGCACGCTAGATTTAGGCGTACCTACTTCGATTATTACTGAATCTGTATTTGCACGATTTATTTCTGCAATGAAGGATGAAAGAGTAAAAGCAAGTAAATTATTATCTGGTCCGTCAACTAGTACATATAATGGTGATAAAGAGCAACTTATTGAAGATGTGCGTAAAGCTCTTTATATGAGTAAAATTTGTTCATATGCTCAAGGATTTGCTCAATTAAGAGCTGCATCTGATGAGTATAACTGGGATTTACAATATGGTGATATTGCAATGATTTTTAGAGGTGGATGTATTATTCGAGCGGCTTTCTTACAAAAAATTAAAGAAGCTTACGATTTAGATGCTAATCTTTCTAACTTATTACTTGATCCATATTTCAAAGAAATCGTAGAAAGCTATCAAGGTGCATTACGTAAAATTAGCGTAGTAGCAATTGAAGCTGGAGTACCAATTCCATGTTTCTCTGCTGCATTAGCTTATTTTGATAGCTATCGTACTGAAACACTTCCTGCAAATTTAATTCAAGCACAAAGAGATTATTTTGGTGCACATACTTATGAACGAATTGATAAAGAAGGTAAGTTCCATACTCAGTGGACATAATTTAAAATTTGTTTTAGAAACTTAAAAAAGTTACCCCCTCGATATGATGAGGGGGTAACTTTTTATTTATCATTCGTTCTTATTTTCATTTAATCGATCAGTAACAGGCCACCATTTATGACCATCAACTGTCAATAAAGTATCAGCTTCATTTGGGCCCATTGAACCAGAACTATAAGTTGTAAGTGGTGCTAAATTATTGTCCCAAGCTTTTGAGATGACATCAACAAAGCTCCAAGAATATTTTACTTCATCCCAATGTGTAAAGTTTGTGCCATCACCTAACATACAATCATAAATTAATCGCTCGTATGCTTCTGGTGTATTAATACAATCAACGCAATTATTATTAAATGTTAATTGAATTGGCTTTGTGTAGCCTTCATCTGAGCCAGATCTTTTTGCATTTAATTGCAATGTAATTCCTTCATCTGGTTGAATATGTATAATTAATAAATTTGGAGACATTGTCTCTTTTGTATTGTAATAAAGATTCATTGGTATATCTGAGAACTGAACAATAATCTTAGTAGATTTTGTCGCCATTCTTTTTCCTGTTCGAATATAGAATGGAATACCAGCCCATCTAAAATTATCAATAAAAAGTTTGCCCGCAACAAAGGTTTCAGTTTGAGACTCAGGTGCAACATTGTTCTCATTTCTATAGGCTGGAACTTCTTCACCGTTAATTACACCGGCATCATATTGTCCGCGAACAAAATAATCTTTTACTTCGTTTTCATCAATTTTACGTAAAGCTTTAAATACTTTAACTTTTTCACTACGAATTTCTTCAGTTGTTAATTTAATCGGAGGCTCCATAGCAAGTAGTGCTGCCATTTGAAGCATATGATTTTGAACCATATCTTTTAAAGCTCCCGAATTTTCATAGTATTTTCCACGGTCTTCAACACCAAGAATTTCACTAGAAGTAATTTGGATATTTGAAATAAATCGATTATTCCAAAGTGGTTCAAACATGGCATTCGCAAAACGGATTACTTCAATATTTTGAACCATTTCTTTCCCTAAGTAATGATCGATACGGTAGATTTGATCTTCAGAAAATGCTTCACGAATTTCATCATTCAATTCAATCGCACTCGGTAAATCATGTCCAAACGGTTTTTCGATTACAATTCGACTCCAACCTTCAGTATCAGCCAAACCATTTTGTTTTAACTGTTTAGCAATTGTCCCGAAAAATTCAGGTGCCATTGCAAGGAAGAACACACGGTTACCAGGAATTAAATAATGATTATCCAAGTTTGTTAATAAATTTCCTAATTCTATATATGAAGAAGGTTCTAATACTTCAAATTGATGATAATAAAAATGAGATAAAAAGCTTTCAATCTCAGTCTCAGATGAAGCAATCGATTGAATTGATTTTTTTACAGTTTCACGAAATTCATCATTTGACCAAGGTCTTCTACCTACACCTACAACCGCAAAACCTTCATCAATTTTTTGACTTAAAAATAGTCTATATATTGAAATAAAAAGCTTTCTTTTTGCTAGGTCTCCTGTTGCTCCAAAAATGACAATAACTGCTTTTGGGTTTACTTTAGTTTTCAATTAATTTACCTCACTTCTTAAACATAAATTACTAACTTATTTTAGTAATAATCAAGGCTGATTATACAAAATATGTAAAATCACTTTCAAAAAAAATTTTTTGAAAGTATTTTCATTAATTATTAAAAAATAAATTAAATTTCCAAATTATTCATCTTATATCATAAACAAAACGAACAGATTCGTAAATATGAGTCTAGATAATATTTAACTTTTTTCTTCTTATTCCTTGTAAACAAAGGGGGTTTAAATGATTTAGGAAATGCAAGTTTTTTCTTAATTTAAATAGAAA
>NZ_NTZO01000591.1 GCF_002559405.1 Bacillus sp. AFS001701
CGGAATTAACCATTTACTAACAATTCAAAAAAAAAAAAACGATTCATTTGAATCGCTTTGTAATGATGATTGGTTGATTATTTCTAAATTTCTTGTTTTACTTCAAATCGATTATCAATTCTACTTGCACCCAGGCATTTCCATTGTATCTGAACAATTCTCGTTTCGAACTAATAAGACTGCTCCGTTATCATTTGTAATAACCTACTCCCTTAAAACATAATGTTTAGGAAGTTCATATGTTCCAATTGGTGAAGTTGAAGTAAGAAATTCTTGATGACTTTCTATAAATAATTCACCTAGCTGAGCCCTTTTCTCTTTTGCTTTTAGATGAAGCTCAGATTCCCTTATCATAATTTCAATCTGCTCATACTGTTCAATACTTTCATATTGCCAAATCGCTTCAATTTTATCATTCAATTCGTTTACCCACCTGCCAATCAATTTAGCGCCATGCTTTATTTGATTCGGGTATAAATAATGATGAAAAAAATCATTAAATTGTTTTAATTTATCTGGATTTATTTTATATGACTTCTTTCTATAAATCATTTTTATTTGCCACTCCATAATGTGAATTTAGACAAGCGTTTTTTTAGTAAATTGTTTTACTTCCTTATAAAACAATTCCTTCTCTTCTAAAAATGGATAATGATTACTTTCATTTAAAATGACTAATTTCGATTTTTCTATTCCTTCAGCCATTTCTACTGAATATTCGATTGGACATTGTACATCATGTTTGCCACAAATGATTAAAGTTGGACAGCTTATTAATGCTAACTTTTTTGTTACATCGTAAATTTGATATTCCCTATTAAAATAATTTAGTCGAATTGCTGACATTTTTTTAGAGATTGGTAAATTAAAATAGTCATGATATCGTTCAGGCGTATGTAAAGATAGCTTTGTCCGCTCAATTGATAGAGCTTCTCTTTCTTCATTTGACAATTCGTTACTTTTTAGTTTTTCAATTAATTCTTGCATGTTATTAAATTGCGGATGGGCCCGGTTATAAATACAGTTTTTTGAAAATGTTGTATAGTCTCTCGCTGCAGCCCCAACAATAATATTATGATTTAAAGAATTTGAAAAATAGATTCCATAAATGATTCCAAGCATCCCACCAGTAGAATGACCAGCGAAATTCCAGGATGAATAGCCTAATGTTTTCCTAATTTCTTCTAAATCAAAAATCGTTTCTAACATACTTAATTCATAAGGAAAATGTGCTTTTTCGGAATTCCCTGTTTCTCTTAAGTTTATTAAAAATACTTTAAATAATTTAGTAAATGAATTGGCAAAATAATCTCCAGTATCATTAAACTCAGAGTAATTATGTGTGACACATAAAGGTTCTCCCTCACCTTTACAAAATACTTCAAATGTACCTCGTTTCGTATTAATTAGTCTTCGTTCCCATTTCTCCATAGCGTAAAAACCCCTACTTTTTGACATACCCTACAATTTCTTGAAAATAGGTATTAATTCCTACCATTTAAAAAATTGTTCACATATTATTCAAAATTAATAATACGTAAAATTCAGTTATCTCTTAACAATATAATACCAAACTGCCTCTTCTCCAAAGTAATCACCGGTCGGATTAAATCCTGATTGCTTATATAAATTCATAGCTAATCTATTATCTTTATGAACTGTTAAGCGAATCTCATTACATTGCTGAAATTTATTCACAATCCATTTAATCATTTCAGCAAATGCTAATTTACCGTAACCTTTACCCTGAAACTGTTTATCAATTAAAAACCCATTTATCCAATAACTATTTGTTGTATGTTCTTCATATGCATGCATAATAAATCCAACCATTTTCTGATCATCATAAATTGCAAATGGGATATATTCCACATTTTCGCCATCTGGTTTTATATATACTTTTGCAATGGATACTGCAACCGAGGGAACAAAATTCAATTGTTCTCTATCTACTTCAAGTTTTAAAGCTTCTTCCCAATTTTCTCTTGTTACGATTTCTAAATAAATAGTCATCGATAGCCTCCCTTTAAACTTAAATCCCTTATATCATATCACTTTTTTTACCAAATTCAGAAATTTCCGAAATTACGGTAAATGAAATTTTTAATTAAAAGCGAATAGTTTTTAGTCTTTAGGTAATAACAACCTTGAAAAGCAATTTTTCATATTTACTACCTAATTTTTATTTAGCTAGTACATTTAATATATATGAAAGGAAATTATTATGAAAAAAATTGTTATTATTCTCTCTATCTTATTTGCATTTGCATTTGGTTCATTGGCTGGCATTGGTTTTAGTAAAGCTGAATTTGCAAGAAGCACACAAGAACATAATGTTATGTCTACTAATTGGTTTCAATCCTCTGCGGAAAACAAGGCTTTGCAAATTCAAATTTACAATCAGGCAAAAGAAGAGCTTGTTGAAACAATGGTTAAAAAGAAAGCAAGTGATAAATTAAATAAAAAGGCAAAACCAGCCGCAGTTGTTTTAGACATTGATGAAACAATCCTTGATAATTCCCCTGATACTGCTTGGTCCATTAAAAATAATACTTCCTACCCACAAGGCTGGGATGAATGGATCCATATGGCAAAAGCGGATTTAATCCCAGGTGCAAAAGATTTCTTGCTCGCAACGAAAAAAATGAATGTAGATGTTTTTTATCTTACAAATCGCCCTGAAAAAACACGAGATGACACAATTAAAAATTTGAAACTACATGGATTACCGAATGTTGACTCAAAACATTTATTTTTAAAAACAGATACAGCTCAAAAAGGACCACGACAAGCAGAGATTGCAAAAACTCATGAAATTGTTATGTTAGTAGGCGATAATTCAAACGATTTATCAGATATTTTTTATAAAGCGGATTTGAAAACTCGAAAAGATAATGTCGATAAAATTGCAAAGGACCTAGGAATAAAGTATATCCAATTACCAAATCCAATGTATGGAGACTGGGAAGATGCGATCTATCATTACAAAATGTCAAAAACTGCAGATGAAAAAGCAGTCGATCGATATAAGGCTTTACAACCAATGAAATAGATAGCTTTATAAGGTTAGATGAGTTAGTTTTAACTTAACTAACCTTTTTTCATTATTAAAAATCCAACATTCGATTAGATAATTACTATTTTCATATGATTAAATTATATCATTTCTTGTTTTTTTAACTCAAACATCCCCCCTGATTATCCATACTTTGAGTTTTCAGCAGATAAAATTCGACAAAACTCCCAAATACCTGCGATTAAAATACTCTAATATTTAATTTTCAAAATTATCTTTAATCATTTGTCTAAAGGCTTGGATTTAAGCAGGAAAATGACAACACAATGAGGAATTTATTCTAAAAAGAATTTTTTTGTCTACGCGTATTGAAGCCTTGCCTCAAAAATTTAAATTTCTGGTTTTTCTTTTCTACAAAAATGATTTACGAAATTTGTTAAAGCAATGATCTCACCAATTTTTCCTAGGATTTGTATTAATGTAATATACAAGGAGATGTGACAAAATGTTAGAAGAAGGAAATTTAAAGGAAACCGAACAAACCATTTTTAATCATACTGGTTCGATTATCCAAACAATTGATCGAGAGATTGAGATTCTTACTCGGAAAGAGGAACCGTTAGTTGTCTTACTTGATAATGTTTTAAGTAATGAAGAATGTGACGAGCTAATCAACCATGCAAAATTACGCATGAAACGGTCAAAAATTGGGTTATCCCATGAGGAAAATGAGATGCGAACAAGTAGTGGTATGTTTTTTGAGGAAAGTGAAACGGAACTTATCAAACGCATTGAAAAACGAATCGAAACGATTATGAATATTCCAATCGAACATGCAGAACCATTACAAGTTCTTCATTACGAGCCGGGACAGCAGTATAAACCGCATTTCGATTACTTTTCCAATCATCGGACAAATAATAATAGGATTAGTACACTCATTCTCTATTTAAATGATGTAGAAGAAGGTGGCGAAACGATTTTTCCTACACTTAATTATTCTGTTGTCGCCAAAAAAGGCACTGCTTTATACTTTGAATATTTTTATCAGGACGAAGCTATCAATGAACTAACGATTCATGCAGGTAGCCCTGTTATTAGCGGAGAAAAATGGGTTGCGACTCAGTGGATGAGACGACAACGTATTCGCTAGTATTGAAATAATAATTATTTAATAGAATAATTTGCATCTTTAGGACCGGATATTTCAGATAATTCTAATAATATTTGGTCCTATTTTATGTAAGGTGCTTTCCTTTTTGCATTTTCAGTTACTTATGAGCATCTTATTAGTTACTTTAACTCAATTTTTTCTATTTAATTACTCATGAATTTTCTATGAGGTACTATAATT
>NZ_NTZO01000592.1 GCF_002559405.1 Bacillus sp. AFS001701
ATGTTGAATTATATCTATTAAAGTGATTTTACGACTGAGACCATATTTTAGTTATTCAAGAAAAGCGCCTGATTGTTGAAGATCGTTATTGAAGAAAAGCACCCGTTAGTTGTATAAGGTGTTAAGAGATTTTATTCCAAATCTTTAAAGCAGCTGGATAACATTTTTGTATCGTCAAATCTTCCCCGAACCACTTAATAAATACTTCGTTTATTCCTACTGCCAATTCCTCAACAGTATTCATATCATTTAATAGTTCTACAATGTCCCTTATTTCTGGGGCATATTCATCATCCGGACAACCCAAACCAAGTAAGCCAATTGGAGCCCATTCATCAATTATTTCTTTTACAAAATAAAATTTTCCCAAACATATCCCCCCTAAAAGTATATTTCTACAAGGTCTATCCTGCGAGTTACCTCTATAAAAAAGCAGCAATTGAGCAGCTCATGCTCTTAAACTAACGCGCCAGTTAGACGAACACAAGAATTAATAATTTTTCTATGCTTATTGGTTTCCTATTATCTGAAGAACTATGCTAAATGAAGAACAATAGCTAAGATTGACTATGAGAAATAAATTATAAAGTTTTATGAAACATTTAATTAAGTAATTGACAATTTTTTTAATTAGAGTTATTATTATCTCGAATTAAAGATATTTTAATTAAAGATATTTCGTTAATCACAAAGT
>NZ_NTZO01000593.1 GCF_002559405.1 Bacillus sp. AFS001701
GTTTCCCCCTGTGAGAGTAGAACGTCGCTTTGTTTATGATTATTCCGTAGTAGCTCAGTGGTAGAGCACTCGGCTGTTAACCGAGTGGTCGTAGGTTCGAACCCTACCTGCGGAGCCATATGATAGAGAAGTACCCAAGTGGCTCAAGGGGCGCCCCTGCTAAGGGTGTAGATCGGGTAACCGGTGCGAGGGTTCGAATCCCTTCTTCTCTGCCATATTTTTTTTTGGCCCGTTGGTCAAGCGGTTAAGACACCGCCCTTTCACGGCGGTAACACGGGTTCGAGTCCCGTACGGGTCATATCTAAAGCTCAGTTATTTGTGATAACACAGGTAACTGAGTTTTTTATTTGTCTTTTTTAAGACTTTAGTGAAAGATGTATAATTGAGTATAGCTTTTTTCATTATATTAGAGTGTTCTTCTTTCATTTTAGGATGTACAGGGAATTATCTCTCATAGATGCAATATGTTCGCTGTCACTTTTACAAATAAAGTAATAGAAACAGCACATCGTAGTCATAGCTCTCCACGGTTTCGCTATACCTCTTTCCATTAATCTTCATTCGTGTCAAATATCCTTATTTTTCAATACTAATATTCTCTTCACTCATTTTAAATCCAAACATCATCAGTTGGTCTATTAACTACTTTTATCCTTCTTCCAAAGAAATTAGAAAGCAAGAAATTGAAAGCAAGCGCATGATCTTAGTGTTAAAATGTGAATAGCTAAAGATGAGGTGATTAAATGAACGGATTAAATAATGAGGTCATGTGGATTGCAGTTGAATCATGCGATGAAAACTACGATGGAGTGTTTATATATGCAGTTAAGTCCACTCGGATTTGTTGTAAACCTTCGTGTAAGTCAAGAACCCCATTAAAAGAAAATGTATCATATTATTCGTCATTTTCTTTGGCAATTAAAGATGGGTACCGTCCATGTAAAAGATGTCGCCCTGATTTACTTTACTCAAATGAGGAAGATATTATTTTATCTGCCAAACATTTTATTGAAAAAGAATATCGAAATAGCTTAACATTGGATCGGTTAGCAATTGAAGTTGGAGTAAGTAAATTTCATTTGCAAAGATTATTTAAAAAATCCACAGGTTTATCACCGTTAGAATACGCAACTAAGTTAAGAATGATAGAAGCTTTAGGACTGTTACGAGATACTGAGAAATCCATAACTGAAATAGCGCATAAACTTGGGTTTAAAAGCTCGGCACATTTTTCAAGTATGTTTCGTCATCATTTTAATTACACTCCAACCAAATTCAGAAAGGGGTTAAATAAATGAAATTAAAAGATGGAATAGCTTTATTGAGTTTAGCTGCATTATGGGGAGCTTCATTTTTATTTATTCGAATAGCCTCACCAGTTTTTGGACCAATTTTAACAATTCAAGGAAGAGTTACAATTGCTGCGTTTGCCCTGGTGCTATTTTTGGTTATTACTAAAAAGTCATTACACTTTAAAAAGAGATGGAGACAATATTTAATAATAGGGGCATTAAATGCAGCAATTCCATTTACATTAATTGCTACATCAGCATTGCATCTGACAGCCTCAATGTCATCAATTCTAAACTCTTTGACGCCATTATTTACAGCGCTTGTTGTCTTTTTATGGACGAAAGAAAAGTTGAGTATACGAAAGTGGGCTGGAATAATAGTGGGAGTAATAGGAGTAATCTTGTTAGTAGGGTGGAGTTCAATTCCGTTTACTTATGATGTTAAAATAGCAATTGGACTTGCAGTTTTGTCGACTATTTCATATGGATTTGCAGGTGTTTATGCAAAGAAAGCATTTGTTTCAGTGCCACCACTTTCACTTGCAGCTGGTCAACAAATTGGTGCTGCAATTTTACTTTTACCTTTTACATTCCTAAATTTCACTTCATTTACACATAAAATATCAGGAGTTGCTATATTAGCAGTTCTAGGATTAGCATTATTTTGTACTGCTATAGCCTATTTATTGTACTTTTATCTTATCGAAAGTGTTGGACCAACCAAAACATTAAGCGTTACTTTTTTAATTCCTGTGTTTGGAATAATCTGGGGAGTTCTTATTTTGAAAGAACATATTACATTAGGGATGTTGTTCGGTTTTCTTGTCATTTTATGTGGTGTATTTATGATTTCAGATCTTCGTTTACGCGTAGTAATATCAAGAGACCGAATGCAAGTCTAATAAGCCTTTAAATAATAAGACAAAAAGGATTTTCGTAAAAACGAAGATCCTTTTTACTATATTACGATTGTTATTTTATTGAACTAAAAATAAGTCCAACCAAAGAAGGTAGCACAACTAGGGAAATAATGATATTGACACGAACTTTAGTAACTTTGAAGTGAATCTTTTCTACATGTATTTCAATAATTTTTGTTGAATTGCCTAAAACGTAGGTCAGTTACTATTTAATGCCACTATTTATTAACGCATAAAGAGTGAATTCGTTTTAAAGTTTATTTTTATTTTTGCATCTGTATTTCCAAATAATTTGGTAGTGGTTTCTAAAAATTTTTCAAAAAAAATTCTCTCCTTCAATTCGACATTCTTCTACAAATCTTTTT
>NZ_NTZO01000594.1 GCF_002559405.1 Bacillus sp. AFS001701
CTATAGTATCCCGGATAAAATAAGAAATTACCCATACCGGTTATAGTATTTATAACTAATAATAGTTAAAAATAGACCCATTTAATAGAAAAATAGCAAGTTTATTCTAAATTCTTTCTTCAATGTACAAAAATAGTGTTGAATTACGCTAATAAACTATAAAAAAGGCCACATAAAATTCTCAGATACCCCCTCAACCATGTTCAAAGTAATTTAAACAGTTATTTTTCAATAAAAAAAGAGTAGATGTGTGTTCTCTATCCTAAATGATAAAATAGCCCTTTATTAGTGATTTATGATAAAATTTAATAGTCATAAAATTCGGCATTTTTAAAAGGAGTGGAATTTATGCTAGTTGAACAGAATGGCTATTACATATCAACGAATAAAGAATTGTTAAATAGAGAAGTTATTTATAACTTTTTAGACAAAGAATCATATTGGGCAAATGAAATTCCTTATGAGTACATTGATCGATTTATCAATGGATCTATCTGTTTTGGTGTTTACAAAGGTAATCCAGAAGAAAATGAACCAACCCAAGTTGGCTTCGCAAGAGTAGTATCAGATGGGGTCACATTTGCTTATTTAGCAGACGTATTTATTCTCCCTGAATATCGTAAACAAGGCTTATCAAAATGGCTAATGGAACAAATCATGAGTTATGAAAAACTATCAACTGTACGAACATTTATGCTTCGAACAAGAGATGCTCACAACTTATATCGTAAATATGGCTTCGAAGTGATTGATAATAGTAACAACCGATATATGGCTATAGTAAAAGACAATCAGTATAGGAATATGAAAAATAATAAGGAATAGGATGGCGATCTTCTTCTTTATAGCTTTCTTTTTCATGCCTTTTTTGCAATACCATTCATTACCTATAGAATTGCCTTTATTCAAGCATTTAACGCTTTTCTTAAATCCTTTACTTAACCCCCAGTCATTTAGATCTCTGAACTAAAATCTTTACAAACTGTAATATTTGTAAGATAATTTACAAATATGTGACATCTTAGAGAAATAGGGGGGATAAGATGTTTAAAAATTTATCTGCCGTACATCCTGTTGCTTGGAATATCGTTATTGGAACTTTATTCGTTAGATTTGCTAGCACAGTAAGTATGCCGTTTTTAGCTATTTATTTAACTTCAGTTAAACATATCTCACCTGCAATGGTTGGGATTATGTTAACGGTTTCATCTTTTTTAGGGGTGTTTTTCAGTTTTATAGGAGGAAGTCTTTCTGATCGGATTGGAAGAAAAACTATTTTATTATCGAGTATTTTCTTATGGTCTATTACATTAGTTGGTTTTGGACTAGGAAATTCATTCGCCTGGTTTTTCGTGCTGAACTCGATCTTAAATATTTGCTCATCATTTTTCGAACCTTCTTCAAGAGCATTACTTTCTGATTTAACCGACGAGAAATCAAAACTGTTAGTCTTTAATTTGCGATATGCTGCTATTAATGTTGGAGTTGCAGTAGGTCCTTTAGTTGGTTTATATCTAGGAAGTTCTAAAAGCACATTACCATTTGTATTATCTGGAATTGTGTACTTTTTTTATGGTTTAACATTATTATTTATGTTATCAAAGTATAAAATTGGAGAAGGAAAGCCAGCTTCAACTACCAAAGTTTCGATGAAGGCGTCGTTTTCAATTTTACGTAAGGATATCATCTTTGCTTTAACGATTCTAACAATTTGTTTTTATGGTCTTGGTTATTCACAAAGCTTTTCAACAATGTCGCAATATTTTGCGAATGCACCACAGTTTCATAATGGCGTTAAACTGTATGCGTATTTAACTACTATCAATGCAGTAACTGTAGTCATACTTCAATTCCCAATCGTAAGTAGAATGAAGAATTTTTCACCTACTGTATCTATGATGATTGGTAATGTGATTGTTAGTTTAGCTGTTGCTGGATTTGGTTTATTTACTAATTTTTACTTATTAGCAATCGTAATGATTGTGTTAACTGTAGGAGAAATATTTGCATTTACATTTACAGATGTATTTGTCGATCAGCTTGCTCCTGAAGAATTAAAGGGAACTTATTTTGGGGCAATGGGATTCTCAAAACTCGGTTTCGTTTTCGGTCCAGCGCTTGGTGGAAGTTTATTAGCTTATTTCGGATATGAACATGGCGGTCGTGGATTTGTAATTATTAGTGCAATCGCTTTTATAAGTTTTCCAATGATGTTTTTTGTAAATCGACTTTTTCAAAAAAGAAAAGAAGTCAAGGTTGAATCGGATACAAAGTTAACTGTTAATTCTTAAAAGAACGCTTTAAAAGCGTTTCAGACTGCCCGCCAAACGCTCGCTTTCTTCGTTGCTTCGCCTGCCTGAGCGGTGCTCATTACCGTCTAGGGTAACTCCCGTCCTCACCCGGCTTCGCGCCTCGAAAGACAAGCGCTTGCAATCAGTCTGAAAATCAAATTTTTAGTTGTCTACACACTAGAGCGCTTATAAAGCGTTCTTTTTTTTCTTTTGAGAGAGTAAAGTTGTCATTTTTATTTTTCCATTCATTTCCAGTAATTAATTGTGATACATTTAAAGTAAGAATAAAAATAGCGAGGATGGGGAGTTATTTGAATAAATATGGTAGGCTCTCTTTAATGATGGTTGGTATCAGTATAGTTATAGCTCTTTTTATTAATGATCACACTAAACAACTGGGCATATTCCTTTTATGTTTCTTAATCTTATCTATAACAGGAGTAATATTTGCATCCCTCTCAAAAAAACTTACAAATATTATTCTTGGCGTAATCTTAAATATTGTCACATTTATTTTCTTCTTCTTATTAGTATTAGCGTTCGATATCGGAGAAGCTTAAATATTAGAGTTTTTTCATTTCATACTAAAAAAGTATGCTTTCGTTCACTTCCTCATATATTTGTATAAACGAGCGATATGGAGGGAGAGATATGGACGAACTTCTTTTTGATCAGCTTAAGTTATTAAGTTGGGACTGTGTAATATTAGAAGGTGCTAGTGAGCAAGAAGAAGAGCTAATGAGAAACGTATTATCCACATTACATTCAATCGGATTAAAAAATAAAATTGATGCAAAAGTTTTATTTATTGCAGGAGATGTGGAAAAGATTGATCAGTTTGTCGTAAAAAATCCTTTTGTCACTGTCATACGTGTTGTTGAAGAATTAAATGAAGATTACCAGTACGCAATATCTACTTTAGCTCATTTACCGAATGTAATCGTAGAGTTAGTGGATGAATAATTAAGGCGTTAAAAGATTCATTTTGAAATAATAAAACTAGCAGGTTCAAAAGCTTGAATTATTAGCCGCTAAATTGGTAAGATGAAAAAAAGCATGTAAGGAGTAGATGAAATGAATATGAATTTTAATTTTTTTATGAATGATGTTGTCCATACTGCACGTCAAGAAATCGTAGCGGCTGGTTATGCAGAGTTAAAAACACCTGAGGAAGTAGAGCAAGCTCTAGAAAAGAAAGGCACTACACTTGTAATGGTAAACTCGGTATGTGGTTGTGCTGGTGGTATTGCTCGTCCTGCAGCAGCACATTCAGTGCACTATGATGCAAGACCTGACCAATTAGTAACTGTGTTTGCAGGGCAAGATAAAGAAGCTACTGCGAAAGCTCGTGAATATTTTACTGGTAAAGCACCATCATCTCCGTCATTTGCACTTTTAAAAGACGGTGAGCTTGTTGCGATGGTTGAACGTCATGAAATAGAAGGTCATGATCCAATGCAAGTCATTCAAAAACTTCAAAATTACTTCGATCAATTTTGTGAAGAAA
>NZ_NTZO01000087.1 GCF_002559405.1 Bacillus sp. AFS001701
AACTGGTAAGACTACAGATGTTAAAAAAGTAGAATTAACTGGAACAATTGGTGCTGCAGGTTCAACAGCATTACAACCATTAGCTGACGAAGCGGCAACTGAATTTATGGCGAAGTTCCCACAAGTTTCAATTACAGTTCAAGGTGGCGGTAGTGGTACTGGGGTAAACCAAGTATCAACTGGAGCAATCCAAATCGGTAACTCAGATGTGCCTGCTGCTGAAAAATTAGAAGATAAAACTTTAGCAAGTTCATTAGTAGAAGCTAAAGTTGCTGGTGTTGGTTACTCAATGGTAACAAATAAAGACGTTGGTGTAGATTCACTTACACTTCAACAAATTGAAGATATATTCGCTGGTAAAGTGACGAATTGGAAAGAAGTTGGCGGTAAAGATGAGAAAATTAATGTAATTAACCGTCCAGCATCATCTGGTACTCGTGCAGCATTTGAAAAGAAAATTATGAAAGACGTTAAGATTAATGATGGCGTAGGAACAGTTCAAGATTCAAACGGTGCAGTTGAACAAGCTGTAAACTCTACTCCTGGAGCAATCTCATACCTTGCTAACTCATATTTAATCGGCGATAAAAAAGATGCATTAAAAACTGTGAAAATTGATGGAAAAGAATCTACTACAGACAATATCGTTGCAGGTGATTACCCATTCTATTCTTACGAGTACATGATTACAAAAGGCGACGCGAAATCTCCTGTAAAAGAATATATTGAATTCATTAGTGGCGACGAGTTTGCTAACAAGTTAGTTGAGATGGGTTATATCCCAGCTTCAAAAATGACAGGTTTAGAATAATAGAAAAATGAGAGTTGGTTTTATACCAACTCTCAAACTAATTTATTAATGGATGATAGGGGTTTATCATGAATTTCAAAAAAAGAAACTTTTTTCTAATTGAATACCTTGGAAGAACTCTTGTAACTTTATGTGGTTTCTTAATGATCGGTATTACAATAGCTATAATAGGATTTATTGTTAGTAAAGGAATCCAATCATTTACAGTAAATGATATATCGTTAAGTGAAATTTTGTTTTCAAAACATTGGAGTCCAAATAATGCTTCAAACCCAACATATGGTGCTTTAATCTTTATTGTTGGATCAATTCTAGTATCTGTTGGTGCTGTAATTATAGCTGCACCAATTGCGATTGCATTAGCAATTTTCATGAATTTTATTTCACCGAAGTTTGGTGAAAAAGTATTAATTCCAGTATTGGAAATTCTAGTGGGTATTCCTTCAGTAGTTTATGGATTTCTTGGTGTAACAATATTAGTTCCTCTTATTAGAAATACAGTAGGTGGCGTAGGGTTTAGCTTAATTGCAGGGATTATTGTGCTTAGTATCATGATTTTACCTACAATTGCAAGTATAGCATCTGATGCTGTGCGAGCTGTTCCTAGAACATATTTAGAAGCGTCATACGGACTAGGTTCAACTAGATGGCAAGCAATTAAGTTGGCAATTGTACCAGCTGCAAAAACAAACATTTTAACTGCGATCGTTTTAGGACTTGCTCGTGCTTTTGGTGAAGCCTTAGCAGTACAAATGGTCATCGGAAATACAGTTAAGTTCCCTAATGGTATTTTCGATCCAACAGCAACATTAACAGGAATTTTAACAATGGATATGGCAAATACATTAAACGGTACAGCTTGGAATAACACTTTATGGACTCTAGCAATGATCTTACTTCTAATATCCTTCCTCTTTATACTAGTCATTCGATTAATTGGAAGAAAAGGAGGATATGAATCATGATAGCAAGAAAAATGGATAAGATTTGGACGGGAATACTTTGTTTAATAGCTGGTTTAGTTGTAATATTATTATTATTTTTATTAAGTGAAATTATTTTTAAAGGTTGGGGATTCTGGGACTTTGATTTCCTGTTTGGAAAACCTAGTAATATTCAAGCAGGTGGTGGAATCGGACCACAACTTTTTAATTCATTTTATATCTTAGTGCTAACATTAATTATTTCAGTTCCGATTGGAGTAGGAGCTGGGATTTATATGGCAGAATATGCAAAACCAGGTCGTTTTTTAAATTTCTTAAGATTATGTATAGAAACGTTGGCTTCTTTACCTTCAATCGTAGTAGGTTTATTCGGTTTATTAGTATTTGTAACGATGACTGGATGGGGTTACACTTTAATTGGTGGTGCACTTGCGATTTCAATTTTAAATCTTCCAGGTTTAACAAGGGTAAGTGAAACAGCGTTATTAAATGTTCCTAAAACTAGTAAAGAAGGTAGTCTTGGATTAGGAGCTACAAAGTGGCAAACAATTACTAAAATTAGCATCCCGACAGCAATTCCACAATTAATTACGGGAATTATTTTAGCAGCTGGAAGAATTTTTGGTGAAGCAGCGGCATTAATCTATACGGCAGGACTTACAACGCCTATTCTAAATAATGCTGCTCCATTAAATACACCGATGAATCCGTTTAATATTTTCAGACCAGCAGAGACATTAACAGTTCATATTTGGAAATTAAATTCAGAAGGTATCGTTCCAGATGCGCAAAGCATCGCTACAAAATCTGCGGCAGTCTTAATCGTAATGATCCTTTTATTTAATTTATTTGCTAGATTATTTGCTAAGTTTTTAAATAGACGCTTCACAGGGGCAAAAAGATAATTATTAAAAATCTCTATGGAAAATTCCGTAGAGATTTTTTGTATTAATTGGTCCTATCCTATATACAGGTTTGGGGTGCTATTTTGATTAAAAATATTATTGTTATGTAACGATTAAAAGTTAAGCGTTTTTTATTTCATCAACCTCACTAAGTAATGTTTCTAAATGTTTTAAAATTGTCTTAGCTATTTGATGTTCTTTATTTTGTTCTAAGTGTTCTTTAGCAGCTTTAGATAATTCAGTATAATTTTGATGTGAACTTTGGTTATGCTGATCATTGGTTTCTGAGAAGTTGAAAGCATTGCTAAGCTTAAGACTTATTTCATTGTGTATACTTTTCAAACTTTCAATCATTTCATTCAATCTTGGCACTCTCCATTTCATTTTGTAATTTTATACATACATGTGACCACTAAAAATGAATTGATAAATATTAATATTTGAAACAAATATTGTTTAATTTAGTTGGATTCTAAGGGCTAACGAAATTGACAGATGATACGTCAATAAAAGGGTTTTACGGATCTATTTTGCTATTGAACCAATAAGCTTATAATTTGTTTTTTAAAAAATATTATCCTAAAAAAACTGTTGACAAGTTTGCTTCACGTCCGTATAGTATTAGTTATTATAAAAAATATTCAGAAATATTTATCAAAACGCAAAGATCAGGAGTAGTAAAAGTTAATTATTAGGTTAAGAGAGCTGCGGGTTGGTGCAACGCAGTCCAATGATACTTTGAACTTGCCTGGGAGTGGTAAAGCGAAAGATTAGATTTAATCTTTTCTCTTGTTTTAACGATTAACCTTCGTTACAAGGTTTTTAAAGTAGGGTTCATAAAAGAGCCAATAAGAGTGGTACCGCGGTAAGCTAAGGCATATCGTCTCTTTCTTCATTTGATTATGAAGAATGAGATGATATGCCTTTTTTGATTTTTTGGGAGGTTAGGATATGAAAACGGAAAAACGGAATTTACAAAGGACAATGACGTCAAGACATATTACGATGATGGCATTAGGAGGTGCCATTGGGGCAGGTTTATTTAAGGGAAGTAGTTCAGCAATTGATATGGCAGGCCCATCCATCATAATTGCATACTTGCTAGGAGGCATCATCTTGTTATTCATCTTACAAGGTTTAGCTGAAATGGCGGTTCGCAATAGCGATGCAAGAACATTCAGGGATCTTGTCCAATCTATTTTAGGAAAGTATCCTGCTTATTTCCTTGATTGGATCTATTGGAAGATGTGGGTATTGAACATCACGGCCGAATCAATCGTAGCTGCCATTTTCATTCAATATTGGTTGCCTGACTATCCAATCTGGATACTGGCTTTAATTGTTTCGGTGTTAGTTACAACAATCAACTTGCTATCAGTAAAGGTTTTTGCTGAAACGGAGTACTGGCTTGCTTTAATTAAAATTACTGTCATCATCGTGTTCATCCTAGCTGGATTAGTGTTGTTACTAGTGAACTTTGGCGATCATAAAGCAGTTGGTTTCCATAACTTAACAGACCATGGCGGTTTCTTTCCGAATGGATCAACAGGTTTAATCTCAGCTATGCTGGTGGTAATTTATTCATATGGTGGTACGGAAATTATCGGGGTTACATTAGCAGAAACGAAAAATCCCGAAAAAGTGGTTCCAAAAGCCGTTCGAAGTACATTGGTCAGAATCATTTCTTTCTATATCATTCCATTTTTCATCATCGTTAGTTTAATTCCTTGGAACAAAGTAAACGGGGTACCTGAAAGTCCATTTGTGATGGTCTTTAAAATGATCGGTATTCCTGGTGCTGACCATATTATGAACGCCGTTGTTTTAATAGCGATTATTTCATCGATGAACTCTGGATTGTATGGTTCATCCCGCGTTCTGTATACGCAAGCTGCGGACGGTCGCATTCCGAAAATCTTTTCAAGATTATCTAAGAGGAAAGTTCCTGTAAACGCCATATTAATGTGTACTTCCACTTTACTTGGCGGTGTACTAATTTCCTTGTTTGCAGGAAGCAAGACCTTTGATTTCCTAATGGGATCACTTGGATATACCGTATTATTCATCTGGTTGATTATTGCCTTTGCCCATTTGAAGTCACGTAAACAGTCATCTGGCAAAACAAGCGATTATTTAGTTAAATGGTTCCCATATACGACTTGGGCTGTGATCATCGCTTTAATGATGATTCTAATCGGAATTATTTTCACGACACCAGTTATCGTAACGGTCATTACACTTTGCATCTATATCTTTATTACGATAACGTATATATGGAAAAGTCGCCTTAACAAAAACTTGTAGAAAATAGTTGGTAAGTTTGGTTTACTTAAGGCAGCTCTTGTAGTGACTACACTTATGCAATACTTGTTCTTCAATTAATAGGAGCTCTACTCTAATGAGTAAAGCTCTTTTTTTTGATTAGTAGATCAAAAAGTTAATTTAACTGAGCCTTTAAATGAAAAGATTTAAGTTGCCATAAATAGTACTCGTCCAAGGACAAGCATACAATCACTTAAGCCTGGTCTCAATATAATGATAGGAGTTTATTAGAGAGTGAAGTGAAAGGTGTGCCTCCAAAAATGAAAAAACCAAATGATTCAAATGAAGAGAATATTAATATTGCTTCAGCATTTAGAGCGGTTAATAATGCAAATCAAACTGTTCCTGAAAACACCTTTGTAAAAGTGAATTATCAACTTAAACAATTTGATTTGGCTAATGAATATATTCCATTTACCTCAGTGTTTAGACCAAAAAATAATGGGGTCTATTTAATTTCTGCTACGATTTCTTTTATCCCAAATGATAATAATGTCAAATATAGAGCACGGATCGAAATCCGTGTGAATGGACAACCCGCAATCGCGATCGATAACGATTTCTTTGGTCCAATAAACTTCGGAAATGCTGTAAATGTTTCGACGATCCAGAAACTTAATGCTTTGGATAAGGTTGAGGTTTTTGCACAAAGTAGCATTGCTGGTGTGATCGGAGCAAATGTTGATGGTGAAGTTAGTACTCATTTTGAAGCTGCAAGATTTCCGTCTCCAACATCATAAGTATAAAGGCATCTGACCTTGAAAAAGTCAGTGCCTTTTTATTTAAATTTAAAAAAAGTCACTTTTAAAGTAATGTATTCACTTTATTTAGTTTATCTAATTTTAGTGTGTACAAATAAACTGGTCTTCCAATCCCGTATGTCAATGACTCTTCAAGGACACCAAGACTAGTTAGAAACTTCAAATATTTTCGAATCGATACGCGTGATATAAGGGTGGTCTCAGAGATATCATCAGTTGTAAATTGACTGTTGCCTTTTGATTTTATCACCCCAATGACAACCTGTAGGGTGCTGCTAGTTAAGCCTTTAGGCAAATTACTCATTGCTTCTTCGACCAGTTTTGGATCTATACTAAAGAACTGTTCATCCAGATCTTCCTGACTAAATAAGGTTTTATTTGCAAAAAAATTATACTTATCTTTATACTTCAACAATGCTTGATTAAATCTTTCAAACTCAAACGGTTTAATTAGATAGTCTACAGCCCCATACCTTATTGCAGTATGAATTTTTTCTTTGTCCGCAGCTGCAGTAATTAGAATGACATCTACTGCCATGTTTTGTTCTCTAATAAAACTAAGCAATTCAAGTCCAGTTGAACCAGGCATATAAACATCTAGCAAAATAAGGTCTACCTGTTCGTTTTCAAGGAACGTAATGGCATCTGTCACGGTATGGGATATCCCTATTAAACTAAAACCTCTTATCTCATTAAGGTAACGTTTGTTGAATTCAGCAACCATAGGATCATCTTCTACAATCAGGACTTTAATCATAACCATACCTCTTTTCTTCATATGGGATTTGTATTTGGAACTCAGTCCCTAGTAGTAATTTTGAATCGATGATTAATTCTCCACTCAGTTTTTTGATACTATTTGCAACCAAATAAAGGCCGTAGCCACGATTTTCGCCTTTTGTGGAAAACCCTTTTTCAAATACTTTCTTGTGTAACTCTTCAGTCATTCCAGGTCCTGAATCTAGAACTTCGATTGTTAAAAATTTATCTACATAATTAAAGATTACTTCCAGTGTTTTTTCTTCAGTATCAGACAATGCTTCTATTGCATTATCGATCAAATTCCCAAGAATGGTAATTAAATCTTGAGTGAACTTAGGGTCTTTCGGCTCTGGAATGACATTTTTACATTCGAAAGAGAACTCCACATTTTCTTCCCTTGCATAACTTAATTTTCCCATAATAAATCCGGCCAGGGCAGGGTCTTTAATATGCTGAGTAATCTGTCCAAATTCTTGATTTTGATAGTTCACTAAAGTACGGATAAATCCTGATAATTCATCGTAGGATTTCATTTGGACCATACCAAGAATAACGTGAAGTCGGTTCATAAACTCATGGGATTGGGCGCGAAGGGATTCCGCATAGGTTCTTACACCTGTTAATTGTTCGGCCAACTGATTTACTTCGGTTTTATCCCGAAATGTAGAAATAGCTCCAACTACTTTGCCATTTACCACAAGAGGAACTCTGTTAACGAGGATGGAAACACCGTTAATGTTTTGTTCATCATCTAGTTCGGGTTTACCTGTTTCTAAAACGTGATCCAATCTTGTTGAAGGCATATATTCATCAATTTTCATGCCAACGGGCTTTTGAGAAAGCCCTGCCTTTTGAAAGATTTGTAATGCAGATTTATTTACTAAAGTAATTGTTGATTGATTATCAACTGCGATAATACCCTCATGAACAGATTGGAGCATCGTACTCCTCTCCTCAAGAATCTTAGCAATAGCAAAGGGTTCGAGCCCTAGCAATGTCCTTTTAATATATCTTGCAAGTAAAATAGCGCCAATGACGCCTATTATTAAACCAAGAACTGTCACGATAAGGATATCCCAATGACTTTTGCCAAGTACAGACTCTACACTCTTAAGTGAAATTCCAACTGCAACCACGCCAATCTGTTTATTTCTCAAATTGTATAATGGAGTAAAAGCACGAACTGATTCACCTAAAGTACCATGCGAAATCGATACATACTCTTTACCCTTTAGTGCCGCCTTTTCATCACCGCCAACAAAATGTTTGCCGATATTTGCCGGATTTGGATGTGATTTTCGAATTCCGTTCATATCCATTACGACAATAAACATTACATTTGTAGCAGTTTGAATATCCTTTGTATAATCTTGAATTGCAGTAGTGGAGTGGTCGTTACTTAATTCATCAATTACAATTTGTGATTTAGCAACAGTCCTAGCTACAATTAAGGCCTTTTCTTCTTGGTAATTTATAATTTTTTTACTGACAGTATGACTGATTAATAAGTCAGTAATCATTAAAGATAGGAGTACCACTAAACAAACAAAGAAAATAATAATTGTACTTAATTTAAATCTAAATCGCCGATCGTGCACATTAACCTCCAACTATTACTAGATTCATCCTATCGAACTACTATTGCTCTAATGGTTTTTAATAATACTTTTCCAATTTACTATAAAATACAGTCCAATTAAACTTAACCTCATGATTTTATTACTTACATTAATTACAAAACACTTTATAAAGTTATTTTAACTATTTATAATGTTCACAAAATTGTAACATGTAAATAATTCAAAAAATTGTAATCGTTTTCAAAATTGATTGGAGGTTAAGCACATTGAGAATTAATTTTAAAAGTCTTACAACTCAAGTGATTTTAGGAATTTTTCTCGGTATTTTGGTCGGATTCGTATTTCCAGAGATTGGTTCACAGCTAAAGGTTATTGCTGATATTTTTATTAAGCTAGTAAAAGTTGTTATTGCACCGATTATATTCTTAACCATTGTTATCGGGATTGCAGGAATGGGGGATATAAAAAAGGTTGGCAAAATTGGTGGGAAGGCCTTACTTTATTTTGAAATCGTTTCGACAATCTCTTTAGCAATCGGTATTATTGTTGCAAATGTATTAAAGCCAGGTAAAGGGATTGATGCAGCAGCGGGAAAAGGAGATATTTCTCAATACACTAAGGCAGCCTCGGAAACAAGCCATGGTTTCATGGATTTTATCACATCAATCATTCCTGAAAGCTTCATTGGGGCATTTGCAAATGGTCAGCTGCTTCCAGTACTTCTACTTGCAATCTTATTTGGCATTTCACTTGCTCATTTAGGTAAGAAAGGTAAGCCGGTCATCGATTTTTTTGAGAAATTGACTGAGGTATTCTTTGGAATTGTTAATATTATCATGAAGGTTTCTCCATTTGCCGCTTTCGGTGCGATGGCATATACAATTGGAGAATTCGGTATCGGTTCTCTTATCTATCTTGGAAAACTAATGGGTTCTGTTTACCTTACAATGGCCATATTCATTGTTCTAGTTCTTGGCGGAATTGCTAAAATGTTCGGATTTAATATCTTCAAATTTATCGCTTATATAAAAGAAGAAATCCTTCTTGTTGTTGGAACGTCATCATCTGAGGCAGCGTTACCGAAAATGATGGAAAAGCTTGAGAAATATGGCTGCTCAAAATCAGTAGTGGGACTTGTACTTCCAACTGGTTATTCTTTTAATCTTGATGGAACTTCCATCTATCTCTCGATGGCAGCATTATTTATTGCACAAGCTTATGGTGCTGACCTAAGCATATGGCAGCAGATTACACTACTAGGTGTATTAATGTTGACTTCAAAAGGCGCAGCGGGAGTTACTGGTTCTGGGTTTGTGACATTAGCCGCAACTTTAGCGGTATTTCCGTCAATCCCAGTAGAGGGAATGGCACTGATTCTTGGAGTTGACCGTTTCATGTCTGAAGCACGCGCAGTTACTAATCTTATTGGAAACGGTGTTGCTACTGTCGTAGTTTCCAAGTCTGAAGGTGAATTTCATCCGATTTACCAGGTTGAGGAGACAAAAATTACAGTTTAAGTTAGAAAATGCGAAAGCAAGCTTTATAACAAAGTGTACAGAAATAGTCTGTGCACTTTTTTTATTTGACCAGTATAAAAGCAGTCTAATAATTGGATAGCTGTTCAATTACCAGAGCAGTACTTGCAAACCAATCTTTATAATACTCAACTTGCCAAAAGGAATGTGGGTTATTTCCAAAAGACTAGATAGTTTTATGAAAATGATCTCCTATTTTCGAAAAGGGGATCATTTTTTTTTGGAAGAAATCTTAATATAGCGATTTAAGATTTAGTAAAAGTAGATTGAAGTTTCAAATTTCTTTATTAAATCATTCGTTCGAATAAAATTAAAGGGAAAATATTGTAAAGTTTAATAGTCTTGTAAACTGTATCATCAAAATGTACTATTTTAATATAGGACTGGAGGACATTATGGAAGAGAAAAAATGGTCGATTATTTTAAGCGTGCTTTTTTTATTGTTTGTTTATGTACTTATTCATTTTGAAATAAATGCTAGAAATATTGAAAATTCAGTTCAAAAATTACAGGATCGGGAAGTAGAACCGAAGAAAAAACTCCATTTTGTCCTTATTTCGCAGGAGTTTGATAATCCTTATTGGAGGAAAGTACAAGAAGGGACAGATGTTGCTGCAGAAAAATATGGAGTAAATGTTGAATATATAGGTCCTTTACGTACAAGTCCGGAAGAACAAATTAAGTTATTAGAAAAGGCAATTGCTTCTCAGGTGGATGGTATCATCGTACAAAGTCTGGATGAGAATACTTTCTCGCCCGTAATTAATAAAGCGGTTACACAACATATTCCTGTTATTACAATTGATACAGATGCGCCAAAAAGTAAGCGTATTGCTTATGTTGGGACAAATAATTTTAGCGCGGGAGAGCAGTTAGGAAGAGTTGTTGTAGAGGAAACGAATGGTGTTGGGAAAATTGGCGTTATTATAGGGAGTGAAAAATCAGAAAGTCAGCAGGCGAGATTAAATGGATTTTTAAGTATTGTTAAAAAGCATCCGAAATTAGTAGTTAAGGATATTGAGTCCTCTAATATATCGATTATTCAAGCAAAGCTTCAAACTGAAAGTATGCTTCGTAATAATAAAGACATTTCAGTTATGGTCGGTACGAGTGCTTTAGACGCGATTGGCATATTGAATGCATCAAAAAATTTAAAGTTAAATCAAGTTGAGATCTTTGGATTTGATAACATTGAAGGTACTCTCCAAGCAGTTCAAGATGATGCGATTAAAGCAACTGTTATTCAGAAGCCATATGAAATGGGCTTTCAATCTGTAGGTTTATTAATCGACTGGTTACATGGAAAAGTTATTAATAAAGAAAATTTTACACCAACCGAGGTGGTGACGAAAGAAACGTTGATCAGGAGGAGAAACGTTGAAAATTAGGACAAAGTTATTTATTTTTATTCCTATTCTAGTTATTTTATTAAATCTAGTTTCATTTTTTGTTTTTGAAAATGGTAAGAAAGTTCAAGAGAGTTATAATTTAATGATTAATAAAATATTTTTATATAAACAAATCTCTGCTGAAACTCAGGAGAATTTAAGCTTGGTAAGTAGTTATATTATTAATCCACAGCCAAAAAACTATCGATCGATTTTGCAGCATAAAAGCAATTTACAAAAATTAAAAAAGGAACTATTAACACATAATGCTACTAAGAATAATCAGCTTGTGTTAGAAAATTTTACCCATATGATTGATTCTTTTCTAGAGTTAGAATCATCGATAACAGATAATTTAGTCTCTCAAAATTTTTCAAGTTATACAGATCAATACCGGGATATAGAGAAAATATCAGGGTTTATTAGAGAGGATAGTCAAAACTTAGTTGATTTAGAGCTAAGTAATTATCAGCCTATTTTTCGAAAGATTATTGCAAATACTCAGTCTATGAATCAATTAGGTGTCCAGTTGTTCGTTATAACGACTATCATTAGTATTGTTTTTGCCATTTGGTTGTCTAGAAGTATCGTCATTCCAATCAATCGTTTAGTTTATATGGCTAAACAAATTGGTAAAGGTAATTTTAATGTGGATCCACCCACATTGTATCGAAATAATGAAATCGGTATTCTTGGTAAAATCCTCAATGAAATGTCTAAAAATTTAAGCAATTTAATGATAAAAAATATTGAAATAGTAGAGAAGGATCGCCTTGTGAAGGAGCTAGAGTTAAAGGCTTTGCAAAGTCAGATAAACCCGCATTTCCTGTTCAATACGTTAAACGTTATATCTAAGTTAGCTTATATTGAAGGAGCTGAGCAAACGAGTGATCTAACTGTATCGACCTCGAATTTGCTACGTTATAATTTACGAAAATTAGACGAGCCCGTAACTCTTTTGGAAGAAGTTAGAAATGCTGAGGAATATTTTTCGATTCAAAAGGCAAGGTTTAGAGATCGTGTACGCTTTGAATTAAATATAGATGAGTCCTGTTTAGGAAATAAAGTACCTTGTTTAACATTGCAACCACTTCTTGAAAACGCATTTATACACGGTATCGAGGGGATGGAGCAAGGAGCAGTCATAGGGATTAATATCAAGAATCATGAAAGATATATTTACATCGAAATTTATGATAATGGTGCTGGCATGGGAGAAGAGACTAGAGAGGCTCTTTTAACGTCGTCTATGCCGATCATCTCTCAAAAAAGCTCAACTGGATTAGGTACAACAAATGTGTTTAAACGCTGGCGCCTCTTTTATGAAGAAGAAGATATTGTTGCTATCAAAAGTGAAATAAATAAAGGGACAACCATTATATTAAAGCTTCCTGTCTCATCAAAATTTTAAAATTAAAGGAGGTACCCATGTATCGTTTATTAATTGTTGATGATGAACCATTAGAGCGCGAGGGACTTGAACTGATGATTAACCGTTCAATGCCTAATCTATTTCAATTTGAGCAGGCCGAAAATGGACGAGTTGCGATTGGAAAATCAATAGAATACCAGCCTCATATTATCTTTATGGATATAAAAATGCCTGGTATTCAAGGGCTTGAAGCTGTTTCCGTTATAAAACAAAAACTACCTGATACGAAAATATTCATTGTCACTGCATATGACTATTTTACGTATGCACAGGAAGCCATTTCATTAGGTGTTAAAGATTATATTTTAAAGCCTGCTAAACGAGATCATATTATCTCTTTACTTCAAAAGATGATCGATGAAATAGAAGACGATCATAAGAAAAGATTACAAGAATTAGAGGCTATTGAAAATCTATCGATTATACGTCCTCTCACTGAAAATGAATATACTTTAATGTTAATGTTTAATACTGTTCAAGAACTAAATGTATCTCAACTGTCTGGTATTCTCGGTTTTGAAATCGAGTTAGGTTATGCGAACGTCATTAAATTGCCTAAAGAAATTAGTCAAAATGACAAGGAGCAGAGGAGAATTTATGAATGTGTAAGGCATTATATGAAATCTTCGAGAAATTGTTTAATTAGCCCTGTTGTAGATGGACAATTAGCCATATTTATTCCTGTACAGCCAAACCGAGAAGCCGATCTTCAATCGCTTTTACTCTATCAAGATGCTTTAAAAACCATTGAATACATAGAAAATCAAACTGGTTATCAAACAGTGATTGGTATTGGGTCTTTAAAGCAAGGAATCGAAGGGCTACGACAATCTTATAATGAGGCACTTCAAGCAAGTTTAGAATGTGATGAGTTAACACGTGTTAATCTGCATTCAGTAAATCTTTCTTTAAGTATACCGGACAAGGAAAAACAAGCTTTAATTGATACTTTTAGAAAAGCTGATTTAGAAGAAGTTATAAAGCAATTTAATAATTTGTATGAAAGATTTGTTAATTATAGTGTTAAGCAGGTTAGAAGGGAATTAAATTCACTTTTTAATCAAATTTTCCAATCACTCCGTAACTCATCGATTGAAGTTGAGAAATTTCATATTCCAGACATTAACGAAATCAGTCAATTGAAGATGATTGTGGAGCAACAAATCATTAATTTAATTACAAAGATCGACCGAGAAAAAGAAATTAAAACGAATCATCTGATGATATTGGCCAGGGAATACATCGCTCATCACTTCATAGAGGATCTCTCACTCGAACAAGTGGCCAACTATTTAAAATTGAATCCAGTTTACTTTAGCAAACTATTTAAAAAGCAAACAGGTGAGACTTTCAGTGATTATTTAATGAATTTGAGAATCAATAAAGCAAAACAATTAATGGAAAAAAGAGAATTGAATTTAAAAGAAATTTGTTATCAAGTAGGCTATAATGATCCAAATTATTTTAGCCGAGTATTTAAAAAATGTACGAATGAATCTCCTAAGGAATATCGAAAAAAGGTATTAATGAATAGTTAAAGAGAATAAGAGGAGAATTTTAATACTTAAATTTGAACTGATAAAAGATTATTTACTTTATTAGAATATTTTTTGTTAAAAGAGTCTAACGACGTTCTTAATGATCGTATTTACGAATTGATTTTAATTTGTACATACTTTTATTGAGTTGCTGTTTGACTCTTTTTTTGTTTTGAATCGAAATTAACTGCACTAATATGTCCCAAAGTTAAGAAAATGCTAGTTTTAATATTCTGAATGTAAACGTTTTCTGTGATGAGGTAAATTAGTGCAGATAATAGACAAAAGAGTGAAGGAAATGGGTAAGCGTTTCCAATAAAAATCGTGATAACCTTATTTATGTAAGCGCAACCAAAAAAAAGGGGGAAACACTTTGAAAAAGTTATCAAAGATTTTTGCAATCATTTCAGTATTTTTAGTAATGACTCTTGTTGCAGCTGGATGTGGATCTTCAGCAACATCAAGTGATAGCACTTCTGCTGGTAAGAAAAGTAAAAATGGTAAAGTTGATATTGGTATCGTTTTACCTACGAAAGATGAGCCACGTTGGACTCAAGATGAAACTCGCTTTAAAAATGCTTTAAAAGATACAGATTATTCAGTTGAAATTTTATTCTCACAAGGTGACTCTGCTAAAGAAAAAGCAAACGTTGATTCTTTAATTGCAAAAGGCATCAAAGTTTTAATTATTTGTCCTCAAGACGGTGCTGCTGCTGCTGCTTCAGCTGAAGCTGCAAAAGCTGCTGGTGTTAAAGTAATTTCTTACGATCGTTTAATTACAGGTACTGACGCGGTTGATTACTATGTATCATTTGATAGCGTTGCTGTAGGTGCTGCACAAGCACAATATCTTGTAGACCATGCTTCAGGTAAATCAGGTCAACCTTTATACCTATACGCAGGTGCTGCATCTGATAACAATGCATTCTTATTCTTCCAAGGTGCTTGGAAAGTTCTTCAACCAAAAATTGCTGATGGTACATTCAAAGTTGAGAATTCAGCAGCTGCAAATAGCTTAAAAGCTAAAGCTGATTTAACTCGTGATGAGCAAGCAAAAATTATTGGTCAAGTTACAACTAACTGGGACTTCAATGTAGCTAAAAACTTAACTGCATCTAACTTAACAAAAGCTTCAAAAGCTGATAAAGGCGATGTATTAGTTCTTGCTCCAAACGATGGAACTGCTCGTTCAATCGCTGATACATTTAAATCAGATAAAGACGTATCTTCATATGTAATTTCTGGTCAAGATGCTGAAAAAGCTTCTGTACAATACATTATTGATGGCAAACAATCTATGACTGTTTTTAAAGATGTTCGTACTTTAGTTAAAGATGCAATCGCTACTGCAACTTCAATCTTAAAAGATGAAACACCGGATGCTTCAGGCGTAACAAACAACGGTAAAGCTGATATCAAAACAAAACAAACAGATATTATTGTTGTTGATCAAAGCACAGTGAAGAAAGACTTAGTTGATTCTGGATACTATAGTGCTTCAGACTTCACTGGATTGAAGTAATTAATAGAAGGAAAACCTTGCAAAATAGTGATGGTCTAACCGTCACTATTTTGTTAATTATTCAATTTAATCAATGACTCAAGTAGATGGCAAATTCGGGAGACGGATCATATGAGTGAATTTATTTTAGAGATGAGAAATATCTCAAAAGAGTTTCCAGGTGTTAAAGCATTAAGTGATGTTAACTTCAAGGTTAGAAAAGGGGAAATACATTGCTTAGTTGGTGAAAATGGTGCTGGAAAATCAACCTTAATGAAAGTTTTAAGTGGTATTTATCCATTTGGAACATATACAGGCGATATTGTTTTTGAAGATGAAGTTCAAAAGTTTTCAAAAATAAGTGATAGTGAAAAAAAGGGTATCGGAATCATTTATCAAGAGTTATCTCTTTTTCCAGAGCTGTCTGTATACGAAAATATTTTTATCGGACATGAAATTAAAAAGGGAATGACCGTTGATTTCAATGAAACGATTGTAAAAGCAATTGAATTGCTTAAAAAAGTAAAACTAGATGTAAATCCTGACGTGCAAATTAAAGAGTTAGGTGTAGGTAAGCAACAACTTGTTGAAATAGCAAAAGCTCTTAGTAAAGATGTTAAATTGCTTATTCTAGATGAGCCCACTGCTGCCTTAAATGAAGATGATAGTGAAAACCTACTTTTCTTGATGGGAGAATTAAAAAATCAAGGAATTTCTTGTATTATGATTTCGCATAAACTTAAAGAAGTAATTGCTGTCGCTGATACTGTTACTGTACTTCGCGACGGGAAAACAATTTGCTCTTTAAATAAAGAAGAAATCACCGAAAACACAATAATAAAGCACATGGTTGGTCGCGAAATTGACGATATTTATCCGAAACGTCCAAACCAAAAGTTTGGTGAAGTTTCATTAGAATTAAAAGACTGGAATGTATACGATCCAAAATTAGGTCGAAAGATTCTTCATAATATCAATCTAAATGTTCGAAAAGGTGAAATTATCGGTATTGCTGGATTGATGGGATCAGGTCGAACCGAACTTGCGAAAAGTATTTTTGGAAATCCTACAAATTTCAAACTTGATGGTTCTGTTTTAGTGCAAGGTGAGCAAAAGCGTTTTAAACATCCAAAAGATGCAATAAAAGCTGGAGTAGCCTATGTGACAGAGGATCGTAAAGGCGACGGATTGATCCTTGAACAAGATATTAAAAATAATATTTCGATTACGAACTTATTTGAAATTTCCAAGTCAAATGTAATCAATCAACATGAAGAAATCGTCGTTGCAAATGATTACTTAAACAAGTTAAACATAAAAGCTCCTTCAATCACTTCAATCGTTGGAAAATTAAGTGGTGGTAATCAGCAAAAAGTATCATTGAGTAAATGGTTATTTACAAATCCAAACGTACTTATTCTCGATGAACCTACTCGTGGAATAGACGTAGGTGCAAAATTTGAAATCTATAGTTTTATGAATCTACTGGTTGAACAAGGCATGAGCATTATCATGATTTCCTCTGAACTTCCAGAAGTCCTTGGTATGAGTGACCGAATTTATGTTATGGCAGAAGGTAAAATAACTGGGGAATTATCAAGAGAAGAAGCAACTCAAGAGAGCGTTATGGCTCTAGCTACCGTTTAAGAGAGGTTGAATAAAATGAACTTTTTTCAAGAAGCAGGCATGTTATTAAGGAAAAACATCCGTGAATATGGAATGTATATTGCTCTTGCAGTAATAATGTTAGTATTTACTTTAAATACAGATGGACTATTTATGTCATCTCGTAATTTAAGTGATTTAATCAATATGACAGGCTATGTAGCTGTTCTTGCTGTAGGGATGACACTAGTAATTGTCATTCGTCATATTGACCTTTCAGTTGGGTTTGTTGCTGGTTTTCTAGGGGCAGTGGTTGCTCTATTTCTAACACATGGAATGCCAGTTTGGATCTCAATTATTGCAGTTCTAGTATTTGGAGCTATTATTGGTTTAATAAATGGATTCTTCGTTGCTAATTTAGGAATTCCATCATTCGTAGTGTCACTAGCAGGAATGTTAATATTCAAGGGATTACTATTAATGTCTCTTGTTAAAACTGGTACGATTATCGTTGCTAACGAAAGCTTTAAGGCAATTGGAAATGGCTATATTCCTAGTTTAGGAGATTTGAACGGCTTACACATCTCTACACTATTAATTGGTGCGATCTGTATTATTCTTCTTATATGGAGCGACTTTAAAAAGAGAAGCGTAAACATAAAATACGGTTTTGAAGTACTTTCAATGCCAATGCAAATCATAAAATTATTATTTATTTCCGGTATCATTGGTTACATTTCCTATATTCTTGCAGGCTATCAAGGAATTTCTTGGACTGCTGTGATCATGTTTATCGTAGTAGTAGTCTACCACTTCATTACAACAAGAACTCCTTTAGGGCGTCACATTTATGCAGTTGGTGGAAACCCTGAAGCAGCACAGTTAAGTGGAATTAGCGTAAAGAAAATCACTTACATTGTATTCGGTTCAATGAGTATGCTTGCAGCCCTTTCAGGCGTATTGTTTACAGCTCGACTTGCATCTGCTTCTCCCCAAGCAGGTACAATGTTTGAGTTAGATGCAATTGCTGCAGCTTATGTAGGTGGTGTTTCTGCTGCTGGTGGTGTAGGTAAAGTAACAGGTACAATTATTGGTGCATTCGTAATGGCTTCATTAACAAGTGGGATGAACTTAATGGGTATTGATATTTCATACCAATACATCATTCGAGGAGCAGTACTTGTTCTTGCAGTTGTGTTTGACGTAATGACACGTAATAAAGGGAAATAATATATTAAAACAGAAACAGTCGATTGTGTTGGCTTGTTTCTGTTTTTTTATTTTTTAGGATTTGAATTTGATAAAGTGGATTGGTGTTTTTCTGATGCGATTAAAAAGGATAGTTGAACAAATAAAACAATAAAATGGAAATATATGTTAATATTTTAAGTAGCTAACATAAATAATAATAATTATTCAAAGAGGTGAAACTATGAAAAATTTTAGTACAATTTCACTAATATTATTAATCATTGGATTGGTTTTGTTTGGAATAATTTATGTGGTTCCAGGCTTCAACGAACTTATTGCATTAATTGGTTTTTTATTGTTATTATTTGGGGCAATATGTAGCTTTATAGCAATTTCCAAGAGAGAAAGAGGGAACACTAAATTTTTTGCAGTATCTTCGTTTTTTATCATATTTTTATTGATTACTTGGTTTGAACCTTTTCTTATCTTACGTATGCTAACTTGGATTAAAAATTAAAAAACTTAATAACTGCTTATGCAAATAACGTGGTGCATTTGTAAAACAACATGATCGACTTTATGGTCGATTTTTTTGGTTGGCTAAACAGTCAAATAGAAAGTAGTATAAGGAATACTTGAAACCCTCTTAATTGGATATGAATCTTTAAATATTTTTTGAAACGTTTTGGAGTAGTAAACAGTCTAATAATTGTAAGGATAGGAGGGACAAATGTTGTTGCAAAATAAAATTAATAAAGCAAAAAAGGGAGATAGCATAGCATTTCAAGAATTAATCGAGGAAGAGAAAGCTAAATTATATCGTACTGCGTATTTGTATGTTAAGGATGAAAATGATGCTTTAGAAATTGTTCAAGAAACGGTTTATAAAGCTTACATAACAACTATTAGGAATTTTAATTAGCACAGCTTTTATTTCTCCTACGATGGCTGAAGTAGTATCAAAAATCCCCTATCTCAATCTAATTTTTAAATCAGAATCCTTAGATATGATTATATGGGATAGGTTAAATGAACTAGGATATAAGCTAAGTAGTGTCGGAATTACCTATACCCCGAGAAAAACAATTCACGTTAGTTTAGATGGTTCAGTTCAATATTATGATGAGGTCAAAAACGAAGTCAAAAAGACAGTGAATGAAGTTTTGCAATCCAAAGGATATGATTCATATTCCATTAAAATTACTCAACAAAAAGACTTCAAAGATTACGAGTTAAAGGATGAAGAAAAGAAAGAAAAAAATTTACTTGAAAGTGAAGTTACAAAAACATTAAAAAAATTGAAGTATACATTTGATTCCGTATTTGTTGATCCTACAGAAAAGTCCATATTTATTAATATAGTTGGTTCAAAAGATTATTATAATGACGTAAAAAACGATGTTCAAAAAGTAGCATCAGAAACAGCTCAAGCAAATCATTATCCTGGTCCTGGCTATAAAATTAAGGTAACTAGAGTAACCGTAGAAGTTAGAAAGTCCGATAAAGGAAGTTTAATAATCCCTGTAATATCTGAAGGATTGATGTCAAAAAAAGAATACAAGGTTACAGGAGTCGGCTATAAAAGTAAACCATTTAAAATTATTATCAGTACATCTATAAATAGTTCTAATCCATTAGCTAAAAACCTTGGAAAAGAACTTGAAACAGAAATTAATGTGTTTCTAAAATCAAAGGATATCTCATCTATATTAGGTGATGAAAAATATGAAATTATTATTTATAGTAAGGATAAAAATAAAATTAATTAATTATCTTGTAAACTTGGATTGTACGGAAAAATTAACAATATAGTTGTGATTTAATATTTCTAATGCAATTAATGAATTGAGTTAATTTATCTTTAGCCATCCATGAAACAAGAGTTCACAACAATGAATGAAACCTACCAGCTCATCGGCTTTATTACTGGCTGAAAAAACACAAAAGAGAACAGTTTAAATACATATCATTATGATGTTTATTTGTTTAGAACAAAATAAAAATTGAAAAAAATGTTGACTTTCTCATTTTTATCTATAAAATAATCATTAATAAAATGTTTCAGAGATGTGACAACAAAACGACTGTGAAAGGACGAGTAGTAGTAGGACGTAGACAAAGCGAGTCAGGGGTGGTGTGAGCCTGATACGAAGCCTGTTATGAAGAACCTCCTGGAGTCGCTAACCGAAATCCTTTTTGAGGAAAGTAGACTTAGCCGTGAACTTCGCCGTTAAAGAAGAACAGTATCGAGATCTCTCTAATCTCCGTACTGAATAAGTGAGCAACCTCTGTTGCTAATTTGGGTGGTACCGCGGAACCAAAGCCTTTCGTCCCAGTTTTTTGGGAAAGAAGGGCTTTTTTTGTTGGCTTCTTTTACTACATCCAAACATTTTAGGAGGAAATAGGCATGTATCAATCATTAATGACAGTAAGAGAGACACAAATCGCAATTAAGGAAGTTAAAACATTTTTTGAGGATCAATTAGCAAACCGTCTTGGATTGTTCCGCGTATCTGCACCATTATTCGTAACGAAAAAATCGGGTTTAAACGATCACTTAAACGGTGTAGAACGCCCAATTGAGTTTGATATGCTACATTCAGGAGAAGAGTTAGAAATTGTTCACTCACTAGCGAAATGGAAACGATTTGCACTGCATGAATATGGTTATGAAGCTGGTGAAGGTTTATATACAAACATGAATGCGATTCGCCGTGATGAGGAACTTGATGCAACTCATTCAATTTACGTTGACCAATGGGATTGGGAAAAAATTATTCAAAAAGAATGGCGTAAAATAGATTATTTACAAGAAACCGTACAAACAATTTATGGAATCTTCAAAGATTTGGAAAATTATTTATTTGAAAAATATCCGTACCTTGGGAAGTATTTACCAGAAAATATTGTATTTATTACAGCCCAAGAATTAGAAGACAAATACCCGGAATTAACACCGAAAGATCGTGAGCATGCGATTGCAAAAGAGCACGGTGCAGTTTTTATTATTGGAATTGGCGATTTACTTCGTTCTGGTGAAAAACATGATGGACGTGCAGCTGACTATGACGATTGGAAATTAAACGGAGACATCTTATTCTGGCATCCAGTATTGCAATCTTCATTTGAATTATCATCAATGGGTATCCGTGTTGACCATAAATCACTAGATGAGCAGTTAACGAAGACAGGTGAAGATTTCAAACGCGAGTATGATTTCCATAAAGGTATTTTAGAAGAAGTGCTTCCACTAACAATTGGTGGTGGTATTGGGCAATCAAGAATGTGCATGTTCTTCTTACGCAAAGCGCATATTGGTGAAGTTCAATCATCTGTATGGCCTGATGAAATGCGAGAAGCATGTAAGAAGGAAAACATTCATTTGTTTTAAAAAAGATAGGCCCTCTAAATAAAAGCATGAGTCTATATCATGTAGGAGAATGCAATATAGAAAAACGAGGTCAAACAATCAGAATACGCTATAAGGCTATGAATCATTATCTTGATGAACTTATGAAAATGGAAAACTATTAGTTGTACAAATTAAATCGAATGTAAATTCGATTTTTTTTTATTGCTCTGAATGGCAGTTTAGTGGATATTGAAAAGGTTAATTGGAAGTTAAATAGAGTTATCTTAGAGTTAATATTGAAAATTTATAGATAAAACCCAAAGTACCAAAGTGTAGTGATAAGCATATGACCTGTGTCAATTAATCTTATGACAATATGTAACTAGAAAATGTGATATTGAATAAATAACAATTGAATTAAGGCAATTGATCCGTGCATGTACATGAATCAATCTTGCTGTTGAAAATAATTCAATTGAGGTGGGAAAATGAATAAGAAAAAGATGTATTGAGAGGTGGGACTCTGATAGATCAGGGAATGTCTCACAAAATATTTGAGAAGTTTGATATGCAAAATGAGACACCACAATCAAAAGCAACTGTTTATGAGCTAACAGCTAGAGAGGTAGAAATATTGCAGCTAGTAGCAAAGGGACTACGATACAATACGATCGCATCAAGATTATATTTATCGAATGGAACGGTCAGAAACTATGCTTCCACGGCTTATACAAAGTTAGGAGTGCGTAACAAGGAAGAAGCTGTCCAGATGGCTCAAGACATCGGAATTATTGAATGAGAAAAGTGGAATAGAACCCAATTTTAATACGAATTTTATTCACTATAACAATTTCAAGACTTAAGACAAAATTAAGAGGATTGAGCCCTGTACAATACAGGATTCAATCCTTTCAAGGTTTGTACCAATTTTTCCATTTTAAGGTATCATAACTGAAAGATTGTCAAAATAAGGCAGTCTTTTTTTGTTTTAAAAAATAAATCCTTAATACAGAATTTCAAAATATAAAAAAGCATTAGCCTTCTCTTATTCCTAATATAATAAGAGTATTCTATGAATAAAATTTCCTGAAATGGAGTGAATTTTATGCTTGAAGTAAAAGGACTGGCTTCTTATTCACCTTTAGGCCATTTGAATGAGTTTCGGAAAGATCCAATATTTTTTTTAAGTGAACTTTATAGAAATCATGATAAGATTGTCTCATTTCGATTTGCTCATCGTAAAATGAACTTGCTATTGGAGCCCGATTTAATAAAAGAGGTATTAGTGACTAAGCAGCATTCTTTCCATAAATCAAAGCCATTCCAAGAGATGAAAACCTTGCTCGGTGAGGGATTGTTAACGAGTGAAGATGAAGTACATATGAGGCAGCGGCGTTTGATTCAGCCATCATTTACGAAGCAACATATACAATCCTATGCAAAGGATATGACATTGCTTACCGAAGAGTTTATTAGTGCTTGGAAGGATGGTGAAGAGCGTCTCATTAGTAGAGATATGATGGAGCTGACATTAGCTATTATTGCTAAAACTATGTTTAGTATGGATCTGAATCAAGGACATGATCGTGTTGGGAAACACTTTGATATTATTATGGATATTGCAACTAAGCGAATTCGATCTGTTTTAAAAGCTCCACTCAAACTGAATACACCAAAAAATAAATCTTTAACAGAGGCTATTAAGGCAATTGATAAGGTGTTATATGAAATTATTGAAAAAAGAAATAGCTCAGAAACAAAAGAAGATTTACTAGGGCTACTAATGCAAGCAAGGGATGAAGAGTCTAATGAAGGTATGACGAATCAACAATTAAGGGATGAAGCAATGACCATTTTCCTTGCAGGTCATGAAACGACCGCAAATGCATTATCTTGGTGCTTATATCTTTTATCTCAGCATCCCGAAAAAGCTAAATTATTATATGAAGAAGTAGATCGCGTTCTTGGCAAAAGACGAGCAGATTATCATTCTATGAAAGATTTAATCTATACTCAGCAAGTTATTTGGGAAAGTATAAGACTATATCCTCCTGCGTGGCTTATTAGCAGAAAAGCTATAGAAGATGTTAGCATTGGCGATTACAGTATACAAAAAGGTGAGACAGTCATGATGAGTTCTTATATCATGCAGTGTTCTGAAAAGTATTTCTCTCATGCAGAAGAATTTCTTCCAGAGCGGTTTAAGAATGGAAAGGTAGAAGGGGTTCCTGAATATGCGTATTTTCCTTTTGGTGGTGGGCCACGTGTTTGTATCGGAAATCATTTCGCAATTATGGAAGCTACTTTAGTATTAGCAACGATTGTTCAGCATTATACGATTGAACTAGCTCCTAACCATCATAAAGTGGAGACAGAACCACTGATCACACTTCGACCGAAAGATGGTTTGCGTATGATTGTAAAAAAGAGAAAATGAGCAGGATTTAGTGTACACACATAGGCAAGTGTCTTTTCCAGGTGTTTTCTCATAGAATTTAGCAGTCTCTTTACAGTATGTTTTTAGATGGTGGGCTTGTTATCGATGATATTGAGATGAATACAGTTAGTGTAGATTGCAAAAGCATGACTGCAAAAATACAAACCCGGGCTGATTTAGAGAAAGTATATAATTGGCCAACCGCATATTATGGTGGGAATTTAAATCGCCTTAGAGTTGTGAAACGAGAATATGACCCATTCAATCTATTTAAATTTCCTCAAAGTATACCGCCTTTTATTAGTTGGTTTTAAAGTGGAAAATTCAAAAAATACTAGTAAAAAACCGATCGATTAAATTTCCAAATTGGTCGGTTTTTCCATAACTAAAGTTATTAGAAAAAGGTTCTTATTGCTCCGATTTACTATTTTTATTACCTCTTGTAAAGACAAAGTAATTACCAAGTATTGAAAATAATAGCAGTGCAAAACCGAAAATAACTATTTGGAAGTTTTTATCTAAGTAACCAAAATAACAACACACGATCGTCACAGGTAAAATCATTAAAATGATGCAAAACTTAAGTACAAAATTAGGGACATCCATATAATCTTCACCTTACTTAGTATTTTTCATTTAGTTTTTCTTAGTTAAAATTCTTTATTCAAACTATTTTTATACAGTACGATTAAATTGATCAACTTACCCAAAAATGAAATTTGGATTTATTACTTATACTAGTTAAGAAATAGAAAAATAAAAAGAAGGTGTAAATATGAATGAGAATGATAAGCAAATTGTAGGAGAAAAGGCAGCAGATTTTGTAAAAGATGGTATGGTCGTTGGATTAGGTACGGGATCAACAGTTTTTTATACAATAAAAAAGCTTGGGCAATTAGTTAAGGAAGGACTGAATATAAAGGGGATTCCGACCTCCATTCAAACTGAAAAGCTTGCTAAAGAAGTGGGTATCCAACTAGTAAACTTTAGTAATATTGAACAGATTGATATTGCAATTGATGGTGCCGATGAAATTAATCCAAACTTTGAGCTAATTAAAGGTGGGGGAGGCGCACTATTAAGAGAGAAAATCATTGCCAAAGCAGCTAAAACATTTATAGTAGTTGCTGATCCAACTAAGATGGTAGAGAGATTAGGTAAGTTCCGACTTCCGGTAGAAGTTATTCCATTTGGCATGGAAATGACGATGAAACATATTAAAGCAATCGGTTTAAGTCCGGAACTTCGTTTAAATGGAGAAACTCCGTTTATTACAGATAACGGAAACTATATTTTTGATTGCAGTATTCCTAATCATATTCAAACTCAACTAATAGAAAGAGAGCTAAATTTAATTCCAGGAGTGATAGAAAACGGATTATTTGTTGGAATGACTGATCTGGTTATCACCCTAGATAAAGATGAAAATGTAGAAATATTAAGCAAATAGTGCAAAGTAAAATTTTGCTAGACGTAAAGAAGAGTACATACTTGCCCGTTTCTTCTATTTATTCAATAATAAAAGTAAGAGATAAAGAGTTAATGGGAAGAGGGGGATTATATGCAATTAAGAGTTTCAGCCGTTCAATATCATCTTCACACAATAAACTCCTTTGAAGAGTTTGAAAAACAAGTAGAGCATTATATTAAGACAGCAGAGGAATTTGAAGCAGAATTTATCATTTTTCCTGAATTTTTTACAACACAGCTTATGTCAATTGGTAATGAAAAAGGTGAGGCATTAACGATTCAAGATTTACCAAACTTTACTGAGCAATATCGTTCTTTATTTTTAAAGTTGGCAAAACAATACAATATGCACATTATTGGAGGAACGCATGTTATTAAAAAAGGCGATCGTCTATATAATGTTGCACATTTGTTCTATCCAGATGGACGAATTGGTGAGCAGGCAAAGCTTCATATAACACCAACAGAGGTAAATGAGTGGAATATGAGTGCAGGTGATGGTCTAGAGGTTTTTGAGACAGATAAAGGAACAATTGCGATGTTGACTTGCTATGACATTGAATTCCCAGAAATCGTTCGAATGGCAAAAGCTAAAGGAGCAGATGTCATTTTCTGTCCATCATGCACAGACGATCGCCATGGGTTCCATCGAGTTCGTTATACATGTCATGCAAGAGCAATTGAAAATCAAGTATATGTTGTAAATACAGGTACAATTGGTTCACTTCCAACTGTTGATTTTATGCGTGCAAATTTCGGTCAAGCAGTTGTAATCACTCCTAACGATATCCCATTTCCTCCAAAAGGAATTATGGTAGAAGGTGAAATGAATCAGGATATGATTGTTACAGCTGATCTTAATTTAGATTTATTATACAAAGTTCGGGAAAAAGGATCCGTTACAACATGGCGCGATCGACGTACAGACCTTTATCCAGATTGGTAAACTAATTCTTAAATAGAAAAGAGAGTTTTAACACATGTATCGAAAGGAATTTTTTGTTTTCGACCAGGACAAACCAGTCCCAGTGGTAATCCGAAATTATAATGAGAATGATTTTACTGATTTAATCCGTATTCAACAAGAAAGCTTTCCGCCACCATTCCCATCGGAACTATGGTGGAATGAGGAGCAACTTAAAAATCATGTAACTCTTTTTCCAGAGGGAGCGTTATGTATAGAAGTAAATGGTCAAATGGCGGGTTCTATGACAGGTCTACTAGTTCAGTTTGACCCTAGCCATCCTGACCATTCATGGGAAGAGGTTACTGATCATGGTTATATTCGTAACCACAACCAAAACGGAAATACACTTTATGTCGTTGATATTGGCGTCAGACCGTCCTATCGAAAATTAGGTTTAGGCAAATGGTTAATGTTTTCTATGTATGATGTTGTTGTACATCTTGGCTTGGAAAGATTGCTTGGTGGAGGTAGGATGCCAGGATATCATAAAGAGGCGGACAACTTGTCACCCAATCAATACATAGATGCTGTAATAAAAGGGGAGCTAAAGGATCCAGTTATTAGTTTTCTACTTCGATGTGGTCGTACCCCGGTTAAAGTAGTAGCGAATTATTTAGAGGACGAAGAATCATGCAATTATGGGACTCTAATGGAATGGAAAAATCCATTTAAACATTCTAATTAAAGGGAGAGAAAGAAAATGGAATATAAAAGAATAACAAATATTATTGACCCATTATTTAAACAAATGCATCAATTAATGCAAGATGTATTTCCTCCAGAAGAAGTATTAGAATTTGATCTTTGGAAAGAGCCTTTGGAGGATCCAGGAATTCGTGTTTTTGTTGCTGTCCATGAAGATAGAGTAGTAGGAGCTACAGAATACCGCTATTATGACGATTTTAATGTTGCCATGACTGACTTTACAATAATTGGCCAAGCTGGTTTGGGCATCGGCCCATACTTAGCACAAAATAGATTAGTAGATTTACAGACATTAGCAACTGAAAATAATAAAAAGTTATCAGGTATGTTTGCTGAAATTTACGATCCATATCGAGTAGAACACCATGAGTTTGGCGGCGTTAAACCTATGAATCCATATGTTCGCAGGGAAGTATTAGCTCACCTAGGTTATAAGCGTCTGGAATTTGAATATATTCATCCATCATGGAACAATGACGGTGAGGCGGTAACAGGTCTAGATCTTTGTTTCCTTCCAATGGATGGGGAGATGAATGAGCTTCAATCAGATTTGATCGTAAAATTTCTAAAGCGTTATTATACAGTGTTATCTAATAAACCAAAGTCTTGGTATGCAATGATTGAAAACTTAGAAGAAAAAGAAAAAGTCGCATTAGTCTACTTTTAAGTGAACATAAAAAAAGCTTTTCGATAAAGACTTCGAGAAGCTTTTTTTATATTCGATCTAAATAAACTAAAAAAGTTTTCGAACAATCCTTAAGTTGAGAATTTACCATATTTTTAGTCTGCTTGTTTTTGTTTTTCCTCTTTTTTATTGCTCACTGTAGTAGTATAGGATTTTGGCTTATCGGATCCATTTATTAGTTTATAAATATAGTCTGTTGTTAGTTTATAGCTGTCTTCAAGTTTTGTCGTGATATAGCTTGCTCGTTCAAAAATAATCGAGCGTAAATTGTTGAGTTGGTGAGAGATTCTATCCATCATTGCTTCTTGAGTATCAAGACGATCTAAAACCCCATGTTGAAATTCCTCTTGCTGTAATAATCCATGAGCTACCTCATTTTGTTTTTCAATTAGCTTATCTAGTTGTAATGAGAGAGCTTGCTTATCAGATTCACTTTTTTCCAATCGCTTTGCCAATTCTGTATAAGCTTCATTTAAACTAATCATTTGAGTAATTAACGTTTGTTTTTCCAGACTGTCATTTGCGTCTGATGTATTTAACCGCTGAATCATGATTCTTTCAAATTGCTCACGCTCACGGTTACTACCTAAGAGACTATTTATTTGATTTTTAACATGATTCCACTGATTTGTTTGCAATTCTTCTAATTGCTCATATCGTGGCTTTAATTCAGATATTGATTTTTCCAGGCTCATGTTATTTTTTTGTTGTTCTTCCATTAGTTCAGCTAAGTAATTATGCCGAACAAGTCCTTGATTCGGTGTTTGTATTGTTTCACTATTTTTAAAGACATCAGGGTGTTCATTCTTATTAATAAATAATCCCACTACTATTTCTCCCTTTCTATATTTTTTTACTAATATTTTATGTTCAAGTACAGATGGGGGAACTTGGGTATGTTTAGTTGGGCTATTGTGTAGCTGAAAAACAACGATTGGTAAGGAAAATTGAAGAGTGTAATGGTCTGTCTTTTCCATATATTAAATTTTAGTAAAAGAGTATTTTTAGTAAATATGAAGTGGGACTTAGACTCATTTTAGCAATTAATCTCTTATTAAATTAATATGATAAACACAAGGATAAAGAACAGAACAATGGTCTTTAAAAGGTTCGAAAAATATTATCTGAAAATTAAGTAAATTCATATCACCAGCCTATTTTCTTTGAATAGTATGATGTAAGGTGGTGATAACTATGGATTTAGGCTTCGGACTTGCGGATTGGATGCTATATACTATTTGGGCAGTTACTGGATTAATGATTCTTGATTTTGTAATAGCATTTATCCGTTCATTCTGGAAAGGTTCATTCGATACATCTTTTATACTAGGATATTTAAAGGATATTCTATACTTCATTTTTCCACTGAAGTTTTTAATAACAATGTTTGGACTTGATCCTACAGGATGGATTTTAATAACATTTTATTTCATTGCTGGAATCGCAATCGTTATTAAGTATTTGAAAGACATATTTAGTAAATTTCAATAAATATTGAAGCCCTCATCTAATGGGGGCTTTTTAGTTTGAAATCAAATTTTTGGATTTTGTAAACAAACTAAAATGACGATGACAGAGTGGTTTTTC
>NZ_NTZO01000595.1 GCF_002559405.1 Bacillus sp. AFS001701
AAATCATATCCACCTTTATAAACATCTTTTAAGTCAGGGTGATTATAGTCAATCCCAGTGTCAAGGACACCTACTTTTATACCCTGTCCTTTAATGTCTTCACTGTGTAATCGATCTACTCCTAAATGTGGAAGTGCTGGTGGTATTGTTTTTCCAGCTGATTTCTTTAGTGTTGATAACTCATTTTTTGGCAAGCGAACTTCATTATCCTTCCAAATTCGTTTTACGACCCCAGTTTGTAGAAGTGTATTAATTTGATTCGTAGGAATTGTCATTGCCATCCCATTAAATACATTCTCATATGTTTGTTTAATATCAAATTGGAAAGCTTGTTGATTGAATGTTCGGCTTGATGCTTGGCTTGATTTTTGTTTGGATGCCTTCTCATTGAAAAGTTCAGTTAATCGCTGTTTAAAAAACGCTTGTTCGCCTCTTACTTTTTGTTTTTTTTCTTTTGGTGATGCTTTTGATTTTGTTTGTTTGGTCTCTTCTAGTGGCGATATTTTTAGTTCAACGATGACATTCGCAGTCTTATCCTTTAATGATAGTAAACCTGGATCAATAATAAAGCCTTCTTGAGGTGTTAAGCGCTTAATCGATTGTCTCTGCTCATCTGTCAGTCCCTTTAAGGTGGATTCTACAGAGTTCGAAGTTGCATAAGATTTTTTTTGAGGTATTAAATAAGATGTAAAAAAGCTTGTCGTTAATACACTTGTTACCATTACGTTTAGCATTTTCTTCTTTCTAATCTTCATTTCCATGCTCTCCTTCTACTAGCTTTAGTTAAATAAGTAAAAAAATGATTAAGTAGATAAATCT
>NZ_NTZO01000596.1 GCF_002559405.1 Bacillus sp. AFS001701
TACGGTATGTGAAATTTTTTTCTTGCTAATTGAATTTTTTAAACATCGTCCGATTGAAATTGCCCTCCGTTTAATTCGATTCGAATACTATTTCCTACATAGATTAAGTCACTTCGCTTATCCAATTGAACTTCTTCAAAAGCAGTTTGATTGGTTACTATATTAAATTGACCTTCTACATAAGATAGTTCCGTTTCTGAGATAAGTTTCTCATATAGAACTGTTCCACTTGTTGTTTTGAAGAATAACTAACCATCACCCTTAGCCATACATGGGAATGAAAACGCATCTGATACTAGGTCAATAGATTGAGAGTGTGGCTTTCTTTGCTTGAGAGCCTATGAGTTTCATAGATAGCTGGTCTAGTGTAATAGTTTTTACTTCAACTCCACCAGAATCTCCATTAGTTGTCCATACAACTGATTGTTGTTCTTCTATATTGCAAGCATAGAATTTTTCTCCTGTTTCTCCGTAAACTCTTACTTGTCCGTTTACAAATAATGCAAACTCTCTAGTGTATTTCCATCGTACGTTTGAAAGAATAAAAAAAGATCACTAGCTACTAAAATGTACCCTATAGA
>NZ_NTZO01000597.1 GCF_002559405.1 Bacillus sp. AFS001701
CTTTAATATATATTTTCATTTTATTATCACCTTTTTAAGTTATCACTTAAGTATAAAATTAAAGAGTAACGAGGTCAATTATTTAAAATTCACTGAAAAAGCCTGGTTTTCGAAGAGAATTCTCTTGAAAGCCAGGCTTTTATTTATTTTTCGATTTTTAAATGTGTTTTTAAGAATGGCAGTGGGAATTGTTTCCTGAAATGCTCCTTGATCATATAGGGAACACCATTTTGATCATTTGATCTTGTAATCCAGTCTGCAACTTTTTTAATCTCTACAGGAGCATTTGACATAGCAACTCCTAAACCTGCATGCTCGATTAATGGTAAATCACTGTAATTATCTCCGATTACAACCATTTCGTGATAAGAAATTCCTAAATGTTCACCTAATCGTTTTAATCCTGAATATTTTGAAATTCCTTTTCGGACGATTTCAATTTTACGATCTTCATCACATAAGCAATCAAGATGTGGATACTTTGCATTCAGTTCTTTTTTCACTTTATTTTTCTCTACCTCATCAGAGAAATAACATTCGATTTTTAACGGTGATATTGAATTTTCCAGAATGCTATCTGAAAGTGATTCAACAAATTGGATTGGATAAAAGACAGGATCAGCATTTGATAAAACTGCTTTTGCCACTAAATTAGATTGTAATTTTTTTCGATTTCCAATTGAAAAATGTTCATGTGACAACCGAATATTACAATCATATTTTTCTAGTTTTTTAACGATGTCATAAGCTTCTTCCTCTTCAATTCTCTTTTCAAATAATGGTTCATCAAGCTTTGAAGAGATAAAGGCACCTGAGTGAGAGACCAAAAGGTTATTAACCTTAAGAGCTTTTGCGATTTTTTTTGTAGCTTGAAAATTTCTACTTGTATATAAGGTTACATAAATCCCTTTGTCTTGAACGTATTCAACAGCTTCTTTCGATTCTTTTGAGAGTTTTCCATTGGATTGCAATAAAGTACCATCTATATTAATTGCAAGTAACTTATAAATCACTTAATCTCCCCCATTTCGCGAAGAAATACCTTACTAGAATATATGACATGCTTCATTTAATTAGAACATTATAGGCTGTTATTATATCCATTCTGTAAAAAAAGACTCCAATTAAATGAAGTCTCTCTTATGTACAAAGAAGGATTTAAAAAAAGGCAGGAAAAAGTAAAAGAATGAATGATCCTCTTCTTATCCTGCCTTTTAAATATTAAAGTTCAAGTAAAGCTTTATAAAATTCTTCTAATGGACTCATGACAATTTTATTTACATCTTGGATGACTAAATTTAGTCTTTGTTCCACTTGCATTAAGTTTGCAATTAAAGGATTTTGAGACACTCTTGCAACAATTTCTTGTCCTTTTGCATTTTCTTCAGGTGTAACTGCTTCACCTTGATACATTTTTTGTTGCATCGCTTTTTGGAAGTTTTGAAATTCCATAAATAATGGTTTTGCATTTGGATCAGCTAATACTTGTGAGTAAAGTGATTGTAAGTTTTTAAATTCTGGTTGCTCCTTAAAAGCGTTTTGTAGTGAGTATGCAATATCATAAATATTTACAGCCATGTTACTACCTCCTATAAACTTTTGTATCTCCACTATAGCAAACATTCTATTATATGTCAGTCTTTCTAAAACAAATCAAACTTTCTTCCCTAAAAATTTCCTAAATACATTCACCAACTAGGCGAATATCACATAGTATACAACGACAATTATTTTGGAAAGGAGGAGAATCATTGCAATCTTTTCCTAAAAATCAAGAACCCCAATCATTTGTTATAGTAACTGATTCGATCAATGAGGAGTCATTAAATCCGCTCGGTTCAATAACGACACTTTGTGAGGAACTATCAGAGTTATGCGGAGACTCTGATATTGATTTCTATGTAACGACATTTAAAAAACTACTAACGAATGAATTAAAAGGATATAAGCGTTCAGATAATGGCTGGACTTTAATGAATGTACCTGCCCCTTCAATCATTCATAATCGAATTCATTCAAGAAGACTTGAACGAACGAAAGAGTTTAAATTACTTAATTCTTCGCTAACAAGTCAACAAATACCTTTTTTTAATGCTCGCTTCTTAAATAAGCTTGAAGTTTTTAAAGCTCTGATTGATTCAGCCTATATAAAGCCATACGTTCCATACACTGAGGAATGCTGCTCAGTCGAACAAGTAGAGAATTTTATTCAAAAATATGAAACGGTTTTTATTAAACCAATTCATGGTAGCCAAGGTAAAAACATTTTTAAGGTTTCAAAAGATAAAGATTTGTATCGTTTAAAGAATAGCCAAAATTCCGAAGTAGAAGTTGAATATAAATCAATTTCTCAACTATTTCACCCAATTAAACAGCAATTAAGTAAGCGGACTTTTATTATCCAAGAAGGCTTACCTTTAATCAGTAAGGATGATCGACTTGTTGATTTTAGATTTTTATGTCATAAAAATAAATTTAATAAATGGGAAGTAACTTCAACTGTAGCTAGGCTCGGTCATCCTACGCAGTTTGTAAGCAATTTGGCACGCGGGGGAGACCTTCAAAAAATTGATGAATTTTTAAGTCAATATTTACCAAAGAAAGAGCGAATTCACTTTAAAAAGTTAATGATTGAATTAGCCATCGAATGCTGTATATGTATAGACTCCTCCTTTGATGGATTATTCGCGGAGTTTGGTGTGGATCTCGCTATAGACCATGAATTTAACCCTTGGGTTATCGAAATAAATTCAAAGCCTTCTAAGGATTTACAAGTTTCAGACCCAATTCAAAAAATTAGACCTTCAACAAAAGCTATTTTTTCTCTTGTTCAATCATATTTATAAGTACAAGGAGTGAAAAGAATGAGAATAGGTTATTTATCTCTTAAAGAAAGACAAGAAGGTGAATACGTTCAGCATATGGCGAAAGAAGCAAGTAAACTTGGTTACGAATTCGTTCAATTTACCCCTTTTAATATTCAACCAGCTACTGAAGAAATTATGGGCTGGAAGTATATAGCTGAAACAGAACAATGGGAGAAAACAACATTTGAAATACCGAATTATATTTATGATCGTTGCTTCTATTCCCCAAGTATTAAAAGCAAGCAGGCAAAGCCTATTGTTGACTGGCTAAAAAAACGTAAAGACATCACTTTTTTAGGATATGGACTACCAGGAAAATGGGAAACTTATCAGGCTCTAGCAACTGATGAAAGTTTAAATCCATATATCCCGAAAACAAAAAAATTATTACACTTAGCTGTATTCTTTGAAGAACTTAGAAAAACGCGCAAACTCGTTATTAAGCCGATCCATGGTTCAAGAGGAATCAATATTTATTTTATTACGTTAAGTGCCTATTCAATTAGTGTTTCAACACAAAAACAAAAGGAAGTAATTGAAACTGTTTACGAAACACGCGATGAATTTTTTGAGTGGCTACAACCGATTGTTGAATCAAAAGGATATGTTTATCAAAATTATCTAGACCTCCAAACTAAATCACGTGAAGCATTTGATTTAAGGATCCTATTACAAAAAAATGAAAAAGGTGAGTGGCAAGCAGTTGGAAAAGGTGTGCGCATCGGTCAACCTAATTCAATTGTTGCAAATTTAAGTGCAGGAAGTAATGCAGTTCCATTTGAAGAATGGATTACTCAATTTAATCAAAGAACTGCTTTAATATTACAGCAAGATATTGAAACAATTTGCAAACAATTACCAGTCACCCTTGAAAAGAATTTTCTTCCTTTATTTGAAATTGGTTTAGATTTAGGCATCGATTCAAATCAAGCCATCTGGATTTTAGATGTTAATTCAAAGCCTGGTAGAAAAGTTCTGCTTCAAACCGACCCTTCTATCCAACAAAAGCTCTACTCAGCACCAATTCAGTATTGTTTACATTTACAATCGAAATCTAAAAGTGAAAGAAGTGAAATTAAATAATGAATGAAGTTTATAAAATCGTTACTCATCGACAGAGTAAGAATCTAGTATGTATCCCCGAAGAGCTTACTACTTCTAGAAATATTGAATATATTGCTTTTGGTCAGAAAAAATACCCTTGTCAACTAGTTACGATGAATACACTTCACAATATTATTTCTATATCAGAGCATTTAGTTGAAATGCTCTGTATACCTTTTGAAGGTTCTATTGAGCCCATTGTTATTGGAAATACTTTACAGCTCGGGCCACTAGTCGGTATTTTCACCGCCGGCTTTACTGAGTCACTACTTCGCCCTATAGGTGATCGTAGCTTTATGTTTGCAAACATAATTGCTGAAAATAATCACAAAAATAGCTTTATATTCGTATTTGGTACTCACGGAATCGATTGGGAATCTGAAACCATTCAAGGTTATTTCTTTACGAATAAAAGATGGACCAAAGAGGTCGTTCCTTTTCCAACGGTTATTTATAATAGGTTACCTAATCGAAAAGTTGAGGTTCATAAATCAATTAAACGAGTACGACAAAAACTAGAAAAAGAATACAAAATCCCATGGTTTAATCCTGGATTCTTCAATAAATGGGACTTATATGTAAAATTAAAAAATGAAGAATCAGTTGCACATTATCTCCCGAAAACAGTAAAGTTCCATAATTTTGATACGATTGAAGAATTATTATCGCAATACCAATTTGTATATGTAAAACCCGAAAATGGTAGCCTCGGTTCAAAAGTTATTTTAATTCGTTACCACCGAGATGAAGGAATTTATTATTGTAGATATCGTGATTTTGAAACAAATAAACTTCAAAAATTCTCATCACTTCAATCTTTAATTAATCATGTTTTTCGTAGCACGAAGTTACACGACTTCATTGTACAACAAGGTATTTCACTAATTCGTTACGAGCATCAGCCTGTCGATTTCCGAGTTCATACAAACAAGGATGCGTTAGGAAAATGGCATGTAACAGTTATTGCCGCAAAAGTAGCAGGAAAAGGTAGCACAACTACCCACTTAAATAATGGTGGTCGAGTGAAAACACTTGAAGAATTATTTGATCAGGAAAAAGCGAAAAGAATACATGATAAATTATCTACAGCAGCATTAAAAATTAGTGAATCTTTAGATCGTCAAGTAGATGGTCATATCGGAGAAATTGGATTTGATATAGGTGTTGATAAGGATGAAAAAATTTGGCTTTTCGAAGCGAATTCTAAACCTGGAAGATCAATCTTTTCAAATCCTAGTTTCCAAGAAAATGACAAACAGATAAAAAAACTTTTTTTGGAATATGCTACTCATCTTTCCAAAAAAGGTAATGAACTCGAGGTTTCAATGAAATGATCTCTGTTTTTTATCATCTTGATAAAAATACTTGGTCACATGACCATAGTGAATCAAGATATTCCATAGGCCATAATCGGCTTACTATATTACCATCCCAAGACGATTGTTCAAATTCCATTCAATTTCAGGTAAAAAAAACCGGAACACATTTAGGCCCTATTATCGGTATTTTAACAAACGAAGATCGGCTACCTTTTAGTGGAAATATTAAGACCTTTAAAAGAATTTGTAAGAAGGTGTTAACTGAAGGCGGTATACCTATCATAATAACCCCTACCGCCCTCTCTGGTAATTCGGTTAAATGCTATACGTTTTGTTTTAAAACAAAAAAATGGCTTAAACTATTTTCCCCTTTACCAGACGTAATTTACAATCGCATCCCATCTGTACAGTACGAATCTAACGAGGATTATAAAAATTTCCGAGTAAGAATCTCAGAACTAAACATTCCTTTTTTTAACGAATCATATCTCTCAAAAATACAAACAACGTCAATATTATCTTCAAACGACTTTTTAAAAAGTTATATACCAAAAACAATCGATTTAACTAGCGAAAAAGATTTATATTTCTATTTAAAAAAATGGAAATTTCTATATATC
>NZ_NTZO01000598.1 GCF_002559405.1 Bacillus sp. AFS001701
TTTTATTCTTTAAAGGAAAAACAAATTTAAGCTTATTAGATCCAATTGAATACGTTATTATTTTTTCTTTATTTGAGGTAGTAACTTCTGAACTAGGTGAACCAAAATAATTTTTTATATTATTAATCGTTAAAGATTTTAACTGAGGATCAAAAGAACGTAATTCAAATATTAAATGGCTTTTTTGATATCCAATTACTACGTTTCTCTTTGTGTAAGTGTTAAATGTTCCTTTGGCAGCTGCCACATATACACTACTGTCTTCTTTACCCCATTTTTTCTTTACCAGGTCAATATTCGAATTCATTACATTAAATTCTGCATTGATAATTTTTCCTTCATTCGCCTTCGTTGAAATATTTTTTAAAAGTAAGTACTGCTTGTTACTAGTTTCATTGTTATAAGTAACGGCTTTCTTTATTTGTTTATTTAAATTTGTAACATTGACAGGTTTAACTTTATTATTGTTAAGTTCGTATTTTTGTTTTAAAGCTAGAATTTTATAGACACTTTTATTGATTGTGTCTTCTGATATTTTGTGATTTTTAACGGCTGTATAAATGCTATTATAAATGGTTTTCACATTTTCATTTCCATGTCCGATCAAAATAATATTACTACCTGCATTAATAGAGGTTACTGCTGCGTTACTTAAGTTATAGTGTTTAGCTATAGCTCCCATTGACATATCATCAGTTATGACAACCCCATTATAACCATATTGTTTTCGTAACAGATCAGTTATCACCGCTTTTGACATAGATGCTGGATACTTTGAATCTACCTTTTTTACTACTATATGAGCTACCATCATCATATCCGCATGATTTTTAATTGCATTATTGAATGGAACTAGCTCAAACTTTTTTAAACTTGATAGATCTTTATTCACTATAGGAAGGTCTAAATGAGAATCTACTGACGTATCCCCATGCCCAGGGAAATGTTTAATAACAGGAATTGTGTTTCCTTTATGAATTCCATCCATCATTCCAATACCAATGTTTGAAACGATACTTGAATTTGTACCAAACGAACGATCTCCAATTACTGT
>NZ_NTZO01000599.1 GCF_002559405.1 Bacillus sp. AFS001701
TCGATTGTATTGGTTTACTTCTCCGTATCCGAACATATTGCTCACTTTCATTAATTCTTGAACTAATTTTACGCAGCGAGCATTATCAGATGTTAAATTATCTCCATCAGAGAAGTGGAATGGATAGATATTATATCTTTCAGGAGAATATTTGTATTCAATTACTTCTAAAGCTTTTCGATAAGCAGATGAACAGATTGTTCCTCCGCTTTCTCCTTTTGTGAAGAACTCTTCTTCTGTAACTACTTTTGCTTCTGTATGGTGTGCAATAAATTCGATATCAACTGATTCATATTTTGTTCGTAAAAATCTAGTCATCCAAAAGAAGAAGCTTCGTGCCATATACTTTTCCCATAAGCCCATACTTCCGCTTGTATCCATCATTGCGAGTACGACGGCTTTAGATTCTGGTTTTCTAATTTCATTCCATGTACGGAACTTTAAGTCTTCTGGAGATATCGGATAGAATGATGGCGTACCCCTCATAGCGTTACGTTTAAACGCTGACATCATCGTACGTTTTTTATCAATATTACCCATTAACCCAGTTTTTCTAATGTCATTAAATTCAATGTTTTCTACTGTATTTAAGTCTTGTTCTTTTCGTTTTAGATCAGGTAATTCTAACTGACTAAAAAGAGCTTCCTCTAATTCCATTAGTGAAACCTCTGCCTCGTAATAATCTTCACCTGATTCTTTGCCAGCGCCTTGCCCTTTACCAGCTCCCTTTTGAGGCTGGCCACCTTGTGAACCATCTCTTGCCACTACATCGCCAACTTTACTGTCTCCAGTACCCTGACCAACGTGTTTGTTTTTATCGTAGTTGTATCTAATCTTATACTCATCTAGTGACCGGATTGGAATTTTTACTACATCGCGCCCGTTTGACATGATGATGCTTTCTTCTGTGATCAAATCTGCTAAATTCTTTTTAATCGCCTCTTGTACCTTTTCTTGGTGGCGCTGTTGGTCGTCGTGTCCTTTACGATGGAGGGTCCAGTCTTCCTGTGAAATGGTAAAATTATGCTTTTGTTCATGTTCATTATTTTCATTACTCATTTTCTTTCCCTCCCTTACTTGTTTTAATTTATTTGTAAAAATAAAAAAATCGTCACACAGTAATACACAATTGCATAAACTAATTCGGTAGGTGATTTTCTACCCTTTTTTATGGATTACTCTATCATATGCAGAAGGACGCAATAATTGACAATGTTTCTTCTAAATTTTACACCCATTTTTTCAGAAAATAGGACGAGTCCTTAAAAATAAATATATTTATATAAAAATTCCAATAAACTTTTGCCTTTAACTATATGTAACAAGC
>NZ_NTZO01000600.1 GCF_002559405.1 Bacillus sp. AFS001701
ATGGCAGGATAGTTGCATAAAAATTGTTAAATATTAAAGGGGATTAATCCTAAAATGTAGTATTAAGTTTGTATTAAATTAAGGGGGAGTTAGAATATGTATCAATATTTTAATGGCTTAGTAATTAGGGAAGGTACTGAAGGAGTACCAGCTGATTATGTTGAAGCCCTTTTTGAAGATGCTGGATGGGCTAGGAATACTCCATCTTGGCAGAAGGAAAAGTTTACAAAATTGTTAGAAGAGGTGTGAGCAAACCAATCACCTTGCGGAAGCTTTTGAACACAAAGTTCTACTAGTTTTTTACCTATACCTTTACCACGATAATCTGAAAACACAACCAAATCCATAGAGAAATGTTCTAATCAGTCATAAAGCTAGAGTTGCTATCATTGAAGTATGAACAAACTTGATAGTACTAAACAAGGACAAGGAGTGGAGTTATGAAATTTCTGCTTACATCTGGAGGCATCAATAACAAAAGCATACAGGACGCACTGGTTGACATGTTGGGCAAGCCAATTGCTGACTCCAACGCCCTGTGCATCCCTACTGCGATGTATGGACACCCTTGGGTTGGCCCTGGCGTCAAAGCCTGGCAGTTCATCAGTGGAAAAGAAGAGAATCCTATGGTCAGCCTCGGTTGGAAGTCAGTCGGCGTTTTGGAGCTCACAGCGCTGCCAAGCATCGACGAAAACCGCTGGAAACCACTGGTTCAGGAGACAGATGTACTGCTTGTGTCAGGCGGCGACGCCCTTTACCTTTGCCATTGGATGCGTCAATCCGGGCTGGCAGAGCTTTTACCGTCACTGAACTCAGTCTATGTGGGAATGAGTGCTGGGAGCATGGTGATGGCACCTAACATAGGGGAATACTTCGTTGGCTGGACTTCACCAAACGGTGGCGATGAAACACTGAGCCTGGTTGATTTTTCAATCTTTCCGCACCTGGATCACGAGATGCTGCCGGGAAACACCCTTGCTGCCGCAGAGAGATGGGCAGCCGGGATGCAGGGGCCGTCGTATGCGATTGATGATCAAACCGCCCTCAAAGTAATCGACGGAGAGGTTGAAGTTGTCTCCGAAGGACATTGGAAACTGTTTTCGCCCTGATTCTACTCCTCAGGAAATTGTTGCTAAATTAATATTGAATTTGATTGAAGCTCATTCTATCTCAAGTTTGGATGGGCTTTATTAAGAAATCATCACCTATTGCAAATAACGTATGCTTAAGGTGAACAACAAGATCGGCTGAAAAGTCGATTTTTTTAATGGACTAACTGGGGATAGTTGCATAAGAAATGATAGAATAAAGTCATAAAAAGAATTAGAAATTAGGTGCAAACGATGAAAATGTATACTTGTTCATGTTGTGGCTTTAAGACGCTTTCAGAAGGAGAAGGAAGTTTTGAAATCTGCAATGTTTGTTCTTGGCAAGAAGATAGTGTAATGGAAGATAAACCAGATAGATGTGGTGGTGCTAATAAGGTAAGTTTAAGGCAGGCGCAAAGAAACTTATATCATTTGGGGCTAGTGAGAAAAGATTTATAGGTAAATTTGTTAGAGAGTTTTTTGAGAAAGATACTTTATGGAAACCAGTGTGGGAAAAGGAAGGAACTCACAATGAGTAAGCATTTTAAGTAAAATCAAATTCTATTGAACTAAAACAGTGCATTAGTTGATGATCAAGGCAGCCATTGGTTGCTTTTATTTATGTATTTGACATTTTAATTGACCTAGAAATATTATATTTACTTTTTAGAATTTTAAACATAGGGGGAAAAAATGGGTTTAGAGCACGAATTTTATCTTGTACCTGACACAGTTGATCTTCAAGAGCTTTGGAGACTGAGAGATAATAACAATGTAATTGATAGAGTTATAATACATGATGATATTATCCAATATATAATGGACTCATTAGACTGGATTCCAAGTATTAATCCTTCAACAAGTAAAAATAGAAACAGAAGAGGGATTAACTACTATGGAATAACCCTTTTTGAACAGCAATCTTCAGAGATGATAATAGCAATTTTTACTTCATGGAGAAACTTATTTATTAATGGACCTAAAGTACTGAAACTTAGAGGTAATTTTGTATTTGGAGAAAATGATGAGGATGGAGAATACGAAAAGCTCATCATTAATAGGGACGAACTATTAATAAAGATAGAAAAAATGATATCAATGGCGGAAAAATTATCTAAAGGTAATTTATATTTATATCATTTGGGTATTTAATTAGAAAATCATTTAATCGCTTATTGAATTATCGCTGCTTTAGTTGAGGATCATGAGCTTATAATATGCGGCTTTTTTATTCAATAAAATAGTTTACTTGCAAAAGAATTATTTTAAATTCTGTAATTATATTTTAAAAAAGAAAAGTTGGTCAATTGGCTTCTTTGTCTTATCGGTAGTTATAATTTTAGTTGCAGCACAAAGCTTTTACTTATCACAACTACATATGGAATAAAAAGTAGTGCAGTAAATTATCCAACTAACACAGTACAGTGCATTAGTTCGAAAAGAGTCCTAAAGGTTGTCTAATTTGACAGCCTCTTTTTTATTTCAAAAATCAACAATTTACTTTAACAGAGCCATTTAAAAAAAGCAATTAACCCAAGTGGAAAATTGATTATTTTTTATGTAATTGTTGGATTATTGTTCACATTTATTTACATAATAAGTGTGTTATGATTGTTCTAAGTTTTGTAATAGAAGTAGGAGAACTAGTTTGAAATCTAAACAAAAAATAATTCCATCATTATCATCAAATTCAGTCTATCTTGGTTTATTGTTAGCGTTAGTAGGTGGATTTTTAGATGGGTATACTTTTATAAGCAGAGACGGTGTATTTGCCAATGCACAAACTGGAAATCTTGTTCTACTAGCAATCAATCTATCTTATGGAAATTGGAAAAGCTCTGTGGATTATATTCTACCTATTATAGCCTTTATTCTAGGGGTATTAGTTGCTGAATCTGTTAAACATCCACGTTTAAGAGAACTATTATACAGCTATAGACGTTCAATTCTCTTATTAGAATGTAGTGTATTATTGATTGTAGGATTATTACCTAGTAGTGTACCTAATATAGTTGTAACAGTTTGCATCTCCTTTGTCTCATCATTACAAATTTCAACCTTCACTCATTTAGATAAATGGACATACAATTCAACGATGACAACCGGTAATATTAGAATTGCTTCACAGGCAGCATATACAGCTTTTGTAAATCATGACAAAGAAGCAAAAACAAAATTTAAAGAGTTTTTAGTTATTATCCTTTCCTTTTCATTTGGCGCATTGTTTGGGAGTCTTTCCACAAAATATATTGGGAATCAAGCTGTTTGGATTGCTGCAGGAGTATTAATAGTAGCGATAATCTTATATCATAAAGACAAAGGTTATTTTAGAAAGAAACTCCATTAAATTAAACAATGAGCCCTTTTTAGCGGCTCATTTTATTAATCTTATTTGAAAAACTGAATGAAACAAACAATAATAAGTGCAAATAAAATAGAAGGTAACATATTTCCAATTTTTATTTTTATTAAACCTAATGAATTCAAACCAAGTGCAATTAATAAAATTCCTCCTGTACCTGAGATTTCAGCAATAATTGAATTTAATAAATGCTGTGTTACTAGATTCGGTACAAATGAGGCAAAAATGGCAATGAATCCTTGATAGATTAAAACCGGTACAGCAGAGAATAACACGCCAATGCCAAGAGTCGAAGTTAAAATGATTGATAAAAAACCGTCCATCATTGATTTTGTATATAAAATTTCATGATTATGACGAAGTCCACTATCTAGTGCTCCGAGTATAGCCATCGCGACAACACAGAATAATAAAGTCGATGTAACAAATCCTTTAGAAATGGAACCTTCGTTTTCAGAATGAAATTTACTTTCGATAAATAGACCTAATTTATCTAATTTACTTTCGATATCTAACCATTCTCCTACAACCGCACCTAGCGATAAGCTAAAAACGACGATTAGAACTTGATTTGTTTTCATAGCTAAAGTAAATCCTATGACTATAATTACGAGAGAAATTGACTGAGTTACTAGGTTTTTCATTCGATCTGGAATTCTTTTAATAAACAAACCTAGTAAAGAGCCTAAAATAATAGCTGCTGCATTAACAAATGATCCGAGTAGTACCATGATTATCCCCTTTAACTTGCATATAATTAATCTATTTTTAAGACTATTTTTCCGATATTTAAATTGTTCTCCATTCGAGTATGCGCTTCATTCACTTCATGCCAACTATACACTGTGTCGATAATCGGTTTTATTTTCTTATTCGTAAAAAGTGGTAAGACATTTTTTTTGAATTGATTTGTTAAATAGATTTTTTGCTCAAGTGTTTGTGAACGCAAAGTACTCCCGATAATGGAAATTCTCTTTGTCAAAAGAGGTAATAAGTTCACATCGTTCACTTTAACTCCACCCATTGTACCAATCAAAATGATCCTTCCATTAGTATTTAATGATTGTAGGTTTTGATGGAAATAGGATGCACCAATAAAATCTAAAATGACGTCTACACCTACATGATCAGTAACTTTTTCGACTACAGATAGAAAATCTTCATTTTTATAGTTAATCACATGATTAGCACCTATATCAGTACAAGCTTCAAGTTTCGTTTCACTCCCAGCAGTAACAATTGAACTAGAACCGAATTCTCTTGCAAGCTGAATTGCAGCGGTCCCAACACCACTAGCTCCGGCATGAATTAATACAGTTTCATTTTCTTTTAATCTACCTAATTCAAATAAATTTAGGTAAGCTGTCAAAAACACTTCAGGTATAGCCGCAGCCTCTTCGAACGACAAATGATCTGGAATAGAAATTGCCAAATCTGAAGGAATGGAAACATACTGCGCATAACCTCCGCCTGGCAATAAGCTACAAACACGATCTCCAACTTTCCAATTTGTAACATTAGCCCCAACCTGTTCAACAATACCGGCCATCTCTAAACCTAAAATCGGTGATGCGCCTTTAGGTACAGGGTACTTACCATGTTTTTGAAGTAAGTCAGCTCGATTAATAGCCGTAGAATGAACTTTAACAAGTAGTTCATTCTCACCTAAAACAGGCATCTGATAAACGTCAATAAATAAATGCTTTGATTCATCAATTTGAACTGCCTTCATTCTAAAAACCTACCTTTAATTAATTTAATTCTTATCATACTATATAACTAATCGAAAGAATATTTTAAAAACTCGGATTGATGAAGTTTGTAGATTTTCTTAACATAATTCCTTACTCATTCTATTTAAAGCAATTTTAAGGAAAATAATTTTAAAAAAAACTCCGAACTATAATCTGTTTTTTAGTGTATATAGAGTAAATGGTGAAAGGAGGAGAACTGGCGCCAATTGACAAAGAACGTTTAGAAGAATTGTTTAATAACCACTCGTCATTGGTGTATCGTACTGCTTACTTTTTAACAAAATCAAACGTAATGGCAGATGATATTACCCAAGAGACGTTCATTCGTATCATAAAAAAATTCCATCTGTTTGATCAAACAAAAGCAATTGAACCTTGGATTTATCGAATGACCGTAAATATCACCCGCAATATGATACGTAAACAAAAAATTAAGAAACTTTTCGGCATTCAGTATGATGTTCTAACTGAAAATGAAGTTGTACAATCGATTTTACAAAATGAAATGGAAGATCATCTTTGGAAAGAGATAAACTTATTACCGCAGAAGAGTAAGGAAGTGATTGTTCTTCATTATTATTTAGAACTTAAATTAGATGAAGTGGCGGACTCTTTAAATATTCCGATCGGTACATGTAAATCAAGGCTTAATTACGCGCTGACAAAATTAAGAAATCGTTTATCGAAAAACGAACTGTTTAAAGTAGAACAAAAACTGAAAAGGGGAGAACTTAAAGGTGGAAAACAATCCTATTTCTGACATTAAACAGACTCTTCAAGAGAATTTAGATCAACATAACCCTTCCGTCACATATGATCAAATATGGAATAAAGCGAATTCCAATTGGGGGTATATTCGAAAATCGTTTGTTTCAGTTGGGATTCTTTTGTTTCTGGCTATTACCATTTTTATTAATTCACCTATTAAAAACGCACTAAAGGAAGACCTAGGTATTACAAAAGAATATACTTCTTCGGATTCCGGTATTGGACTATTAATTGTAAACGGGGCTCAATATCGGTTTGAAGGAATTATACATAATAAGGAATTTATACTAAAAGACCAAGTTGGTGAAGTCAAAGAAGTGATTAAAAAAAATACGATTCCGAAAGCCAATTTTTCGTCTAATATGTTAAAGGTAGGCGATAAAATTTATTTAACGAATGTGGACTCAAAAGTCATGATTGTAAAACAAGAGGACGGAACAATCTTAAAGTTTTTAAAAACTGAAAAATGATTGAAATTGAAGTCATAAATAAAGAAAGATTTATACGCCAATTTGAAAAGAGGGAGTGTCTAAAATGTCAAAATGGTTAAGTGCAGCTGTACTTTTTTTCTTTCTCATTCTCACTGGATGCTCAGCATTAAATGGTTTGAAAGGTAATAAGCCTCCAAAAACAATGGTTCAAGTAGAAAATCAAACATATGATACGAAGTTAGGTTCTTATTGTTGGATTACGAAAGGAAACGGGGAATGTGCTGATACAGCTGGACCGGTCGATCTATTAGAGGGGAAAAAGCCGATTGAAGTAAAACCTGGCGAAAACGTTAAAATTATAATGAATTATAATCCTAAACCAAATGAAATTCACTTAACTCAAGTAAATAATGGTAAGGAAAGTGAAATATTATTAGTGAAGAATCAATTTTCAGCACCTATTAATAAAGGAGTATATTATTATTCATATGGAGTATGGTGGATAGATAAAAAAGATGAGCACTTATCACATGGCGATGCCTCTTATGTTTTTGCTTTAGAAGTAAAATAAGAATGTTTTTCGATAGAATAAGAAAGGGAAATGTTTTGAAAAAAATGTTCAAAACATTCCCTTAATTGATTACTGATTTATTCTTCTGTAGGATTCTTTGGTCCATCAAGATCTAATTGATAAAAGGACAAGTCAAGCCATCTATTAAATTTATAACCTGCCTTTTTAATTGTGCCTGAATAGACAAATCCGAAGTTTTTGTGCATGGCAATACTTTTTTCATTATCTGCATCAATTCCGGCAATTAATGTCATATACTCTCTTTCTTTGGCAATAGAGATTAATTCTTTCATTAAAGAAGTGGCAATACCCTTTTTCCTGTATTCACTATTTACATAAACTGAATGCTCAATCGAATATTTATAGGCTGGCCAAGCTCTAAAAGGACCGAATGTAGCGAATCCAACGACTTTTTGATAAAGTTCGAAGACTAGTATTGGAAACCCTTCATCCATCTTTTGTTCATACCAAATTTGTCTGCTTTCAAGCGTTTGTGGTTTATATGTATAAACTGCAGTTGTATTAAGAATGGCATCGTTATAAATCTCTAAAATGTCCTTTAAATCCTTTTGAGTAGCTTCCCTAATCATTTTTTTATTTCCCCCATATTTAATTTGTAATCTCTTCTTATTTTAGAACTTTTTATACAAATCGTAAAATTGAAATTTATATTTGTTTGCTATAGATTGGTTTTTCATATTTTAATATACCAATTTATATTTGTTCATAACTTGTATTATAAACCTCGTTTCCTTAGTAAACTATCTTTCCATAGTGTGAAATAGAGGATATTCATTTATCGAATATCCTCTATTTTATTATTTGACATGATTGTTCAAGAAGGAATCTAATCTATTTTCGTTGAATTAGTTACAAATGATTTTTCAGACCGATGTGGAAACTGCTTGGAAGAGAATTGTTTAGGCAGTTGGTAAGCATCAAAGTTTAATAGATTTAGATTAAAATAAAGAAATTAGTACATAGGAGTAAATAAGTTATTGAATAATTCTCTTCCTAGTGTGATTTATATTTATCGAACACTTTTTTATTAGAAGAACTTAAGCAGTTGGATTTTTCTAAAGGTAAGTTTAAAGGAGAGAGGAAGTAAAAATGAATCAATCCTATTTTTATTTAAAACTAGAAACACATCAATTACATATGTCTTATAAAAATGAAAAACGTCGCGTGCGTGTTTTATTGCCGAAAAATTATGAAGAAGACAAGGATAAAAATTATCCAGTTGTCTATATGCATGATGGTCAAAATATTTTCTATAGTAGCGAATCTTATAGCGGGTATTCATGGAAAGTGATTCCGGCAATTAAACTAAACCCCGATTTACCAAAGATGATAGTTGTTGGGATCGATAACGGTGGACAAGATCGAATTAATGAATATACGCCTTGGAAAATTACTGAAAGCCCACTTCCTGAAGATTATGAACTAGGTGGGAAAGGCGTGGAATTTGCTAATTTTGTCATGACAGTCGTGAAGCCTTTTATCGATAAGCAATATCGAACAAAACCGGATAAATATCATACAGCGGTGATTGGTAGTTCGCTAGGAGGAAATATTTCTGCTTTTATGGGTGTTGAATATAAGGATCAAATTGGTGGTTTAGGTATTTTTTCTTTAGCCAATTGGATTACAAGTAAATCATTTGATCATTATATTACTAGTCAAGAGTTGGATCCTGAACAACGAGTGTATATTCAAGTTGGTACTCAGGAAGGCGATGATACCGATCGTCAATTCATGTATGGAAATATGAAGCAGGCATATATCGATTGCTCGCTTAAGTATTATAAACAACTGATAAAAGGCTCTGTTCCAATTGATAGTATTTGTTTAAATATTTATGCAGATGAAGTACATGATGAAAAAGCTTGGTCAAAACACTTACCAGAATGTTTACGTTTCTTAAGTGAGAAATGGTCTTAAATCTAACTGATTAATGATATTTGACTTAAATTAGATAACTATTACTTTTTATAAAGGAGCAATATTATGAATTATATTTTGATTTCTCCATATTATCCAGAGAATTTTCAGGCATTTGCTCATCGTTTGAAAGCCGCAGGTGTTAATGTACTAGGTATTGGTGAAGAGCCATATGACCAATTAGGTTCCAAATTACAAAACTCTTTAACAGAATATTATCGTGTGAATAATTTAGAAGATCTAGATGAAGTGAAACGTGCTGTTGCATTTTTATTTTATAAACATGGTCCGATTGAGCGTATTGAATCTAATAACGAATACTGGCTAGAACTTGATGCGCAGTTGCGTGAACAATTTAATGTATATGGAAATAAACCGAGTGACTTGAAAAAAGTTAAATATAAATCTGAAATGAAAAAGCTGTTTAAAAAAGCAGGTGTACCTGTTGTAGATGGAAAAGTCGTTAAAACTAAAAAAGAGTTAACTAAAGCCATTGATGAATTAGGACTGCCAGTTATTGCTAAACCAGATAATGGTGTTGGTTCAGCTGCAACCTTTAAATTATGTTCAGAAGAGGCTGTACGCCATTTTGAAGAAGTATGGGATGAAGCGCAAGTGTACTTCATTGAACCATATGTCGAAGGAGGCGTGCTTTGTACATTTGATGGTTTAGTTGATCAAAAAGGGAATATTGTTTTCCAAACAAGCTTTACATATAATGTACCAACTCTAGAACTTGTTAAGGGTCAGTTGGATTTAGCTTATATTATTCAAAAAGAAATTGATCCAAAGCTTGAATACTATGGTAAATCAATTGTAAAAGCTTTTGGGATGAAGGAACGCTTTTTCCATATTGAGTTTTTTAAATTAGAAGATGGGGATTATGTTGCACTTGAATATAATAACCGCTTAGCTGGCGGCTACACGATAGATATGTACAATTTCGCATACTCCATTGATTTATTTGATCAGTATGCTTCTATTGTAACAGGTGGAGAAATTAAGAAGCCCAATGCAAAAAACCAGTATTGTGTCGGTATAACACAGCGTGATGCCTATGAGTATAACCACGATACGAATGCTATTTATGAACGATTTGGCGATCGTGTGAAGTTTGAAAAGCGTATTCCAGATGCTTTTGCAGAATTACAAGGAAATCAATTTTATGCGATTAATGCAGATTCACAGGAAGAAGTCGATGAAATCATTCATTTTGTACATGAACGAAAAAATTGCAGCGTTGTAAACGTATAAGGATAGGAGATTTTTCTATGAATATAGAACATTTAAGCCATTGGAGCGGGGAATTAGGACGCGAAATGCAGTTGAACAGATATGGACACAGTGGCATGCCAATCCTAGTTTTTCCTTCATCTGGGGGGACGCATTTTGAATACAATAATTTTGGAATGATTGATGTGTGTCATGACTTTATTGAATCCGGAAAAGTTCAATTTTTTACACTCTCTACCATAGATAGCGAAAGTTGGCTACACGACTCAAAATCGGTACATGACCGTGCATTAGCTCATGAAGCATATGATCGTTATGTGGTTTCAGAAGCTATACCGTTTATTAAACATAAAACAGGTTGGTTTGATCCAATGATGACAACGGGTTGTAGTATGGGGGCATATCATGCGTTGAACTTTTTCCTTAGACATCCGGATGTCTTCCAAACAACCGTCGCACTTAGTGGTGTTTACGATGTACGTTTCTTTTTTGGAGACTACGGAAATGATCCGCTTGTATACGAAAATTCACCAAGCGATTACATATGGAATCAAAATGACGGCTGGTTTATAGATCGATACCGTTCAGCAGATATTATAATTTGTACCGGGCTAGGTGATTGGGAACAAGACGGACTGCCTTCATACTTTACATTAAAAGAAGCCTTTGAAGAAAAACAAATTAAAGCATGGTTTGATGAGTGGGGCGAAGATGTTTCACATGACTGGGTTTGGTGGCGAAAACAAATGCCGTATTATTTAGGGGAATTATTTAAATAAAAAATTATAAAAACTTCAGTACTGTTGAATGTTAAGGATTTTTCATATTAAAAGTAGAAATACGGTGGCGATAATAATTTTTAGGTAACTGGTTCTCTTTTCGGAGGTAAAGTAATTTTAATGTGATGAAATAACACTGTTTTAGCAAGTTAATTAACAAGTTAAATAACAGAAAAAAGCATTGAGATGTCTCAATGCTTTTTTAAATTAGGTCAAAATCGGCTCCTTCTGGATACAAAGCGACATATTCCTCGACTTCGGGATTTAAATATGCAAGCTTTACTCCTTCAAGTAGGTTGTTATTCTTTAGTTCTTCTAAGATTGTTTGTGTTGCCTTTTTAACATCTACAACATAGTTGACAATATTAGTTGTACCACTACCTATATCCCCGCCATCGCATAAACCGTTGCCCGTCCAACCTAAACATTCATTCATTAAATCCTCAACCTGATGTCGCTTTTCAAGAGCTGCTTCCATCTGGCTTTCTTTATAGTTGTATTGAATTACAAGCTCGAATAGTTCATCTTCATCTATATAATCGTAGCCCTCATTAGCTTTTTCTTCTGCTAATTCATCCATCAATTTTTCTGCCTTTTGAAATAGTGATAGTTTCATTTCCTCAGTCTTACCAGTATCTCCAACAATACCGTAATGAATTATTAGTGTTTTACCATCTTGCCAGACTTCCCAATACAAAGCCTCATTATTAACCTGATTAATCATCTTAATCAATCGCAACACCACCTATTATTTTATCTTAGATAGATTATATCATTTATTATAAAAATCTTGTCTGCATTCAATGGCTATTAATCCTTTAATAAAATCGAATATATTTTAATATTCATTTTCGCTATAAAAATAGCACATATATAAACTGACAATAATTATTGTTCATTTATTGTTTTCTCTCTCAAAGGAGGACCGTTATTTTAAGGTAGCTCTTTTTATATTTTAATAGTAAGGTTGCTAAGTAATGAACTTACACTAAAGCAAGCTAGAGTTGTACATCATTGAGGAGGGAAATATGGATCAAACAAATGTAATGACGTATTTTGAGATAAAAGGCGATGACTTTCCGATAGATTATGTAAATGAATTACTAGGGATTAATCCAACATATTCTTTTTTTAAAGGCGAAGAAATTAAACGAACAAAAAATCCTAAAATAATCTCAACAAAGAGACGGGTTAGAACATGTACAAGTTGGCAATTATGATGAGTACCATATTTTATAATTTTCTTATACTACTAAACTGTCGCTAGTTAAATAATAAAAGCAACTAGATTATTGGAACCTTTCTTTCACTAACGCCATTGATGAATTCCTGTAGATTGTTATTTTTCGAGTTTTAAAAAAATCAAGCTCTAGTTATGAGTATAGACACCAATCTAACTCTTAACGATAAGAGAACCCAAATATGAAGTTAGCTTGCCTAACTCAAGATTAGTGAGACTTACAGCAAGCTATTTTCCAATTTCTAATTGGTGTATAATAGTGTGAAGAAATTGTATTTTAACGGGGTGGTAATGAAAATGAAGATTTTGTTTGATGAAACTTATACTTCCAATGAAGGAAAGAGAACAAGCAGGAATATTTGGTATGGGGATGCTGATTTAACTGTTGAAAGTGAATATGGAAAAATCATTAATCTTAATGAAGATTTTATGGAGAATTTATGCGGAATAATAAAAAATGACTTATCTAAAAATGCTGTAAATAAGGCTACTGAAACGAACTGGTATTTTTATGGAAGTGGTGTAACTCAGGACACTATTGGGGACAATAACCGTCCGACAATTATGGTTCGTGAAAGATCTGACGAATTTATAACTAATTTTAATATCAGTGACCATGATTTTGCTTTAAATATCGATGCTATTCTGCTGTTTAAGGCGGATTTTGAAAAACGCTTAGCTAGCCATTGAGGAGCTATATCAGTATTAAATTTACATACTATTCGAGGGGAATGATTTCATAATGAAATCATTCTCCTTTTTCATCTGGTGAGTCTTTTTTGTGGAGGAAAAGAACATCTAATAGGTACAGATTATGAATAATTTCACTTAAATTCAATGAAAATTCAACAATATTTTAACTCATTAGATAGGTTGTGTTAATTTAATAAACAGTATGAACTAGTGTATGATAAGTAAATTACTATAAAAGTTTAAACTTTCTATAGTCATAATAAAGGAGCATTTATTTGTTAAAATGAT
>NZ_NTZO01000601.1 GCF_002559405.1 Bacillus sp. AFS001701
TATCGACAGTATTTATTTAACCCAAAATAAAAATTTTTTTAAAATAGTACGAAAAATAAAAAATAAATATTTTGACTATTTTTGCATTTTATGACAAAATGATGAAAACTAAATAGTAGGGAATAGGTGTAAATGAAATTCAAAGTTTGAAATCATTTACTTAAAAGGGAAGTTTGGTTTAATTCCAACACGGTCCCGCCACTGTAATAGAGGAGTAAATAAGAAGATACCACTTATTAAATTAGGGAAGGTTTTTATTTACAAANNTAAGTCAGGAGACCTGCCTATTCTAACGACGCTGTTTGACCTACGAGAGATAGGGAGGTGCCTTATGGAAAGAAAGCTTAAGTTAACGTATTCTAATTATTTATGTTTTCCAACTTAAAGGCATTTTTGTCTCTTATGAGATAAAAATGCTTTTTTATTTTAGTTAAAAGGAGAGGGAAAAAGTGGTACATATAAGTAATCTAGGATATCCGAGAATTGGTGAAAATCGTGAATGGAAAAAAACGTTAGAAAGCTTTTGGCAAAAGAAAATTAATCAAGAAGAATTTGAAAAAGAAATGAAATCACTGAGATTAAGTTCAATAAAAAAACAGCACGATTTAGGTGTAGAGCTAGTCCCTGTAAATGATTTTACGTTTTATGATCATGTGTTAGATTTTGCTACTATGTTTGGATGGATCCCTAGTCGATTTGGTGAAATCAATGAAAGACCAAGTCTAGATACGTATTTTGCATTAGCAAGAGGTAGTAAAAACATTGTAGCTTGTGAAATGACGAAATGGTTTAATACAAACTATCACTACATCGTTCCTGAATATCAAAAAGAAAAGCAATCTAAATTACTATTCAATAAGCCTTTAGAAGCATACAAAGAGGCATTAATTGAGCATGGTATAAAAACGAAACCTGTCATTCTAGGAATCTATTCATTTGTACAGTTAGCAAAAGGTTACCAAAAAGAAGAAAAACGAGACATTATAAATAATCTAGTTAACCTTTATATTCAAATGCTTAAAGAGCTAGAAAATGAAGGTGTTGAGTGGGTACAAATTGATGAACCATGTTTTGTGTTAGAAGAATCAAGCAAAGATATTCATTTTATGAAAGAAGTTTATAAACAAATCGCAAAAGCTGTACCTACATTATCAATCATGCTTCAAACTTACTTTGAAGCAGTTGAACAATATAAAGAACTAATTTCGTTTCCAGTTGCAGGCATTGGTCTTGATTTTGTTCACGGTAAAGATGGAAATTTAAAGTCGATCCTTGAGTACGGATTTCCAAATGACAAAGTACTAGGCGTAGGAATATTAAATGGACGCAATATTTGGAGAAATGATTTAAATGCTTCCATTGAATTTTTAAATTCTCTTAAACAAGAAATAAGTCCAAGAGATTGGTGGATTCAACCGTCTTGTAGTTTACTTCACGTACCAGTTACAAAAGTTGAAGAGAATTTATTAAATGAAACATTGTTCGAGGCATTATCGTTTGCCGATGAAAAATTAGAAGAGTTAGTGATACTAAAAAGTTTATTTTTAAACAAAGCGAGCATGTTTGATAATGAAGTTAAATATGCAAGTAATTGTTTAGTAAGTTTAAAACAACTTAGCGGAAAAAATCATTCAACCCGTAATGAATTGGAATCTATTAATGAAGAAGATTTTAGAAGACCAGTACCATTCCATTTAAGATATCCATTACAAAATAAAGTAATGAACTTACCGATTTTACCTACGACTACAATTGGAAGTTTCCCTCAAACGAAGGAAATTAAACAAATAAGACAGCAATGGCGAAAAGGAACGATCGATGATTTTGAATATACGAATCAAATCAAATTGAAAATTAAAGAATGGATTGAAATTCAAGAAAATATTGATATGGATGTATTAGTACATGGTGAGTATGAGCGTACGGATATGGTTGAATATTTCGGTGAGAAGCTAGAGGGATTTGCATTTACGAAAAAAGCATGGGTTCAATCTTATGGATCGCGCTGTGTTAAACCGCCAATTATTTTTAGTAAAGTAGAATTTACAAAGTCAATTACTGTAAATGAAACTGAGTATGCACAAAGCTTAACAGTTAAACCAGTCAAAGGGATGTTAACAGGTCCAGTTACAATATTAAATTGGTCGTTTGTTCGTGAGGATCGTACAAGAGAGGAAATAGCAAATGAAATTGCATTAGCTTTACGTAAAGAAGTAAATGCACTTGAAGCTGCTGGTATTTCAATTATTCAAGTTGATGAACCTGCAATTCGAGAAGGTTTACCTTTGAAGCAAAAAGATTGGGATCAATATTTACATTGGGTAACGAGAGCATTTCGTTTAGCAACATCAAGCGTACGAAATGAAACGCAAATACATACTCATATGTGTTATAGCAATTTTAGCGATATTATGAATACAATTATTGATTTAGATGCAGATGTTATTTCAATTGAGCATGCAAGAAGTCATCAAGAATTTTCTACCTATTTAGCTGAGTCTCCTTATCCATTTGGAATTGGATTAGGCGTGTATGATATTCATAGCCCAAGGGTGCCTTCGGTTGAAGAGATGGAAGAAAATATTATTAGCTCTTTAAAAGTGTGTGATGCAACTAGATTTTGGGTTAATCCAGACTGTGGTTTAAAGACGCGTAATGAAACTGAGGTAATAGATGCCTTATCAAATATGGTAAAATCTGCGAAAAAAGTCCGAGAAAAATATTATTCAATTATTTAATGATAGGGTGAAATCGATGAATGGTAGATATGTAAAAGAATCCAGAGTATTTGATAGTAGTAGAATATTTCCAACTGATTTGAATAACCATGGTACATTATTCGGAGGAAAAATGCTTGCCGCAATGGACTTAATTGCCTCCATTTCAGCTACAAAGCATTCAAGAATGGAATGTGTAACCGCATCGATGGATTCAGTAGAATTTTTATGTCCAGTTCGTGAAAGTGACTGCATATATTATGAATCATTCGTGATCTTAACAGGCTCAAGCTCAATGGAAGTATTTGTTCGAGCTACTGCAGAAGACTTACTTTCAGGTGAAAAAAGGGTTGCTGCCACATGTTTTGTAACATTTGTTGCACTTAAAGATGGAAAACCACATAAAGTAGTAGAGGTAATACCTGAAACTGCAGAAGAAATTAAATTACAGCAATTAGCATTTAAACGTTTAGAAAGTCGCCAATTAAGAAAGAAATTGAGTAAGGAATTGGCATTAATTTGGAAAGAATAAAAAGAAACGATTGAAATCATACTAAAAGTAAGCTAAGATTAAATTAATATTTTTAAGGAGGCATCAAATTTAGACACTATGTACAATATCCGATAACTTTTTAAGCTAACGAATTTTATAGCAAAAAAGTACTCTGCCTGAAATCAGAGAAATTGGATGACTATGTCTATTTATGAGCCTATACTAATATTAAATAAATCCATTGTCTTAAATGAATGGTTTATTTACTATTACATTTCATTTGAAATTTATACTAACGTATATAATTTTTATATACACGGCTTATTAAATCACATCCAATTTACACACAGGCAGATACTGCTTGTGTGTTTTTTATTTTCTCTCTTAAAAAATACTTTCGAAAACAGCGTGTATTTTTAAGCAGAGTAATCATTTAAAATCGGATGGAGTGAAGTATATGTTTATTATAAAAGCATCGAATATAGAAATAGAATTAAACGGTAAAACAATCTTTAAAAATGGAAACTTAGATATAAAAGAAGGTGAAAGGGTAGCATTAATTGGTGAAAATGGTGTTGGAAAGTCATCCTTTATTAATGCCCTTTTAGGTAATATTCCATTGAAAAAAGGAATGCTGCAAATTCACTATTCAAAAGATGAAATTGGATGGCTTTTAACAGATGAAGAAAATCAGGAAAACCTGTCAGCTAGGGAAGAGATCGAATCGTTTGATCAAGAGCGATATTTCATCAAAAAGAAATTAGAAAAGTATTTACTTGATTTGTCAAATGAAGAAAACCTTGCTAAATATAACGAGAGTTTAAGTAAATATTTAGAATTAGATGGCTATGATTGGGAAACAAAAATAGATCAAGTTTTGAAGAAATTTCAATTACCGCAAGAGTTATGGAATATCCCATTCAGTCATTTAAGTGGTGGACAAAAAACAAAAGTCAAATTAGCAAAAGTAATGATGAAAAAACCAAAGCTATTAATTTTAGATGAACCAACAAATCATTTGGACACTGAGTCAATCCAATGGTTAACGGAGTGGTTACAAAACTTTAAAGGTAGTGTACTTTTTATTTCTCATGAACGACAATTTATTGATGATGTTGCGACTGTTACAGTTGAATTAACCGAAAATGGTACATTTAAGTATAATGGTGGCTATTCAACATACAAAATACAAAAAGAACATGAGCGAAAAACCCAGCAAGCACAATATAAAAAACAAGAAGCAGAAAAGAAAAAGCTTATTGAAACAATTAATCAATATAAACAATGGTTTACAAGCTCGCATAATGCAGCTAGTGAGCGAGATCCTTTTGCTAAGAAACAAGCAGCAAAAAACGCATTAAGATTTAAATCAAAAGAAAAGGATCTAGATCGATTAGAGAAAAGAAAAGTAGAAAAACCAAAAGAAGTTAAAACAATTTCAGCGAGCTTTGAAAATGATTCATTTTCAGCAAAACAAATGATTACATTTGAAAAAATTGATTTTTCATATGATGAAAAATCGTTATTTAAACAAGTAGATTTTATTTTAAATCGAGAAGATCGATTAGCTGTAATCGGAAAAAATGGTTCTGGAAAATCTACATTTTTAAAATTATTAACAGGATTAATGATTCCTAAAAATGGTTCTGTAAGGCATAATCCACAATTAAAAATAGGTTATTTTATGCAAGAGCTTGAAGCGTTAAATGAGGATTCAACAATTTTAAATGAAATTTTATCACTTCCAAATATGACTGAAACAGAAGCAAGAACAATTTTAGCATGTTTCCTTTTTAGAAGAGAGGATGTTTTCAAGAATATTGCTCAACTAAGTATGGGTGAGAAATGTAGAGTTGCTTTCGTAAAGTTATACTTTTCTGATTCTAATCTACTAGTACTTGATGAGCCAACAAACTATTTAGATATACACACGAGAGAAAGAATTGAGGAAGCATTAGCTGCATACCCTGGAGCAGTAGTTGTAGTGTCACATGATCCTTATTTACTAAAGAAGGTCTCAAATCGTGTAATTCATATTGAAAATGGTAATCTTTATGAATTCAAAGGATCTTTTGCAGATTGGAACGGAAGACAGAACATCTCAAACGATCAACAAACTTTATTAAATGAAAGAATTAAATTACAACTAGAAATAGCTGCAATGAATGCAGAAGAAAAAGATACGGATGAAGAAAAGAAAGCTCAAATTTCAAAAATCGTCAAACTACAAAAGGAACTTGATGGAATAAATGAGAGATTATTGACAGAGATAAGGGAGAAGAAAGGGTAAGATCATAAGAACTTAATAATAAAAGTGCATGGAAAATAAAAAAACAAATCACTTAAGTTGGATAACTTATTGTGATTTGTTTTTTATCATATATTTCGAGTTTTACTTAACTATTTATCCTGCCTTAAGTACATCATTTACATCATGTATAACGACAAATGCTTTTGGATCAATTGTGTGAATAATTTTTTTTAGTTCAAATAGTTCTTTATTAGTAAGAATAATATATAAGGACTCTTTTCTTAGACCAGAGAAATGGCCTTTTGCAGGATAAATCGTTACGCCTCGATTCATTTCATTTGATACGATTTGTGCAATTTCATTTGCTTGATCGGAAATAATTGTAATCGCTTTTTTAGGATTTAATCCTTCCATAATAAAATCCAAAACTTTAATACCGATATAAATAGAAATTACAGTATATAATGTTTTCTCAAAGCCGATTACAAAATAACCACCTAAAACGACAATTAGGTCAAATAAAAGTAAAGATTTACTAATACTCCAGCCAAAGGATTGATGTACCATTTGAGCAAGAACCGTAGAACCACCTGTTGTACCACCCGCACGAAAGACAATTCCTAACCCCAGACCAATTAAAACACCAGCAAAAATAGTACCTAGTAAAGTTTCGCTTGTTGGTACGCCGTAACCGTCCGTAATTCGTAAGAAAAATGAAATCGCTACGATAGAAATAACTGTATAAATTATTAGTTGTTTCTTTAAATATTTATATCCAATTATTAACAAGGAAGCATTTAAAACAAAATATACGACATCAGGTGACCAGTTAAATAGATAATAAGTAATCATCGTAATGCCGGTAAAGCCACCCTCAGCTAATTTATTCGGTATAGCAAAGAAGTTAACACCGACTGCAAAAATAGCTGATCCAACAAGGAGATATAAAATATCTACGAAGTTTTTACGCACAGTTATCCCTCATTTTCTAACAGATTTTTTTCACTTCTATCATTCTACCTAATAATGGGTTTTGAATCAAAAAATTTCTATTAAACAAATTATCTATTATTAGTCATAGTTAGATACACGCTTTCATAGGTTTATAAAGAGACAAGCTATTAAGGGGGAATCATTATGGTATTTGCTACACCTGGAAAATCCGGTTCATTAATTACGTTTAAAAATCGTTATGACAATTTTATTGGTGGGGAATGGGTAAGACCAGTAAGAGAACAGTATTTTGGAAATGTATCGCCTGTAACTGGACAAGTCTTTTGTGAGGTGGCTAGATCGACCTCAGAAGATATTGAAAAAGCACTTGATGCAGCACACGGTGCAAAAGGTAAATGGGGGAGAACGTCAGTAACTGAGAGGGCAAATATTTTACATAAGATTGCTGATCGTATGGAAGCGAATAAAGAATATCTTGCTGTCGCTGAAACTTGGGAAAATGGTAAACCTGTTCGTGAAACTTTAGCTGCAGATATACCATTAGCAATAGACCATTTCCGTTATTTTGCCGGATGTATCAGGTCGCAAGAAGGATCACTCGGTGAACTTGATGGTGATACAGTTGCATATCATTATAAAGAGCCATTAGGGGTTGTCGGTCAGATTATTCCATGGAACTTCCCAATTTTAATGGCTGTATGGAAGCTTGCTCCAGCCCTTGCTGCAGGAAATTGTGTTGTTCTAAAACCGGCTGAGCAAACGCCTACTTCAGTGTTAGTGTTAATGGAACTAATTCAAGATTTATTGCCACCTGGAGTTGTTAACGTTGTAAACGGATTTGGACTGGAAGCAGGTAAACCATTAGCTTCAAGTGATCGTATTGCGAAAATTGCATTTACTGGTGAAACTTCAACTGGACGACTAATTATGGAATATGCTTCAAAGAACTTAATTCCTGTTACATTAGAATTAGGTGGTAAATCTCCTAATATATTCTTTGAAGATGTAGTAGACAATGAAGAGTTTTTCGATAAAGCACTTGAAGGCTTTACGATGTTTGCTTTAAATCAGGGAGAAGTATGTACATGTCCTTCAAGAGCGCTTATTCATGAATCAATTTATGAGGAATTTATGGATAAAGCAGTAAAACGTGTTAAAGCGATTAAACAAGGAAATCCATTGGATCCTCAAACAATGATCGGTTCTCAAGCTTCACACGAGCAATTGAATAAGATTTTATCTTATTTTGAAATTGGAAAGAATGAAGGTGCAGAAGTTTTAGTTGGTGGTAGTCGAAATGTTCTTGATGGAGAATTGAAAGATGGTTTTTATGTAAACCCTACCATTTTTAAAGGGAACAATAAAATGAGAGTATTCCAGGAAGAAATTTTTGGTCCTGTTGTTTCGGTTACTACATTTAAAACAAAAGAAGAGGCATTGGAAATTGCTAATGATACATTATATGGATTAGGAGCGGGTGTATGGACTCGTGATATGGATACTGCTTATCGATTCGGACGCAACATCGAAGCAGGTCGAGTTTGGGTAAACTGCTATCACGCATATCCTGCACATGCAGCCTTTGGTGGGTATAAAAATTCAGGAGTAGGTCGTGAAACGCATAAAATGATGTTGGATCACTATCAAAATACAAAGAATTTGCTAGTTAGTTATTCACCAAGTAAACTAGGATTCTTTTAATAACTTTTACACTCCAGTATTCATTTACTGGAGTGTTTTATTTAAATAGAAAGAATACATTAAAATAATATTTTTCTAAAATCCATACATAAAAACTAGTAGCCATTTATATGTTAAATAAAAAGTATAATTTGGAGGGACTAAATATGTTAACTCTAGCAATCTATGTATTTATCATTATAGTACTGTATAGTTTCATTCAATTATATTTAAACCGAAAGTGGAAATTAGTCTATACTACGTATGGATATCAAAACTATTTTTTAATTATTGGTAAATTGAAGAAGAATGGGATTGAGCATAAGACGAAATTACCGATGAATGGTAGGGGTAGGAGATTTAATGAGAATACTCAATATGATATATATGTAAAAAAAGATTTAGAACATTTGGCAATACAGTCTTTATATCAAAATTAATACCGAGTCAACTGACGGATGTTCGCGTTCTGAGACTTTAACCATTGTCAGGTTGGCTGAAAATTGGTTTAAGTCTTACCGCTTCTCCCTAGGAGCCGGGCATCCTTCATTTAGTTGTTAGAAAAGAAATATGCTAGTTTCACACTGCAGTGTTTGTTCTTCGCCATTTTTGTAATATTTTGGTCCATTAAATTCATTTTCCTTGGTTATAATATTACTCCTGAAAAGCTCCCGCTTAATACTTGTTTTTTATTTTGATTAGTACATAAGAAGGATGACATGATCGATATTCTATTCTCTTTTTTTTCAAATTTCTCGATTTTAACTTCACAGGTTATTGTATCTCCTCCAGTAAACTGGTCTTAAAAATTCGAAATTTACCGTTCGTGCTAGTACGTTATGATCTCCACCTATTTTTGTTGGTAAAGTTGCAGTCAACAAACCTTGAATGACAATTCTTCCTTGTTCGTCAGGCGTGACATGGTGTGCGCCTGCATCACCGGAAACCTTCGTAAACAATTCAACGTCTTCTACCGTAAAAGTTCGTTCAAATGAAATAATATCGCGCACTTGTAATGACAATTTTTTCACTCCTTATTAATAAAAAATATTAATTCTTTTAATAAATAGTTCAATTTCTTCTTGTACTATCCTTCAAAATTGTAAATAAAAAATCGACTAAATAGTTGATTTGTTGTTTGTTATCATTACGCAGGGGGATTAATTACGAGGTGCCCATAAAATGACAGAGACACCGATTAAACAGATTGCTGCACCGATCCAATCATATAAATCGGGTGATTTTTTATCAATACCCCAGCCCCATAAGATTGAGAGAACGATAAATACGCCTCCATAGGCAGCGTAAACTCTACCAAAGGATGGGAAAATTTGGAACGTTGCAATGACACCATAAACTGCCAAAATAATCCCTCCGATTAATCCTAAATAAGCAGATTGACCTTCTCTTAGCCATAACCATATAAGGTATCCTCCGCCAATTTCAGCTAAACCCGCTAATATAAAAATAAATATTGCAGTTATCAATATTGCTTCTTCCTTTCTGTTAATAGACAAATTTGTGAAAACATTTGTACAGGTATATGCCCCTTATTTTAACAATAAAGACTAAAAGAGACTATCATTCAATTTGGAACATGAATTTCGGTACTAATAGAATTATTCCCATCATAATTTTATAGAAGAAAATAATATGAAGGAGGTGTATTGATAGTTGTTAAAAGTCAATTTACGTCCCATTGTTAGTAAGATTAATTTACCAACCGTTATGAAAACAACGATCCTTCCAGGTGATTCAGTTGAAAGATTATTTATTGCAACACAGGTAGGAGAGATTTTTTACATAGGAAATGGAGAAATCAAGACTTTTTTAGATATTCGCCCTCGGGTATTAAAATTAGGTGAGTCTGGAGGTTATGATGAACGTGGCTTGTTGGGGTTAGCATTTCATCCTAATTTTTATCATAACAGGTTGTTTTATCTTCATTATTCAGTAGCTGGTTCTCAGGGGCCAAGTGCTCTTTCTACCCCTTTTAAACCGAATCCATGTGATCCCAAAACATTAAATTTGAAATGGCTAAATAGGGAAGCTCAATCTAATCATATTGATACAGTTGAAGAATGGGTTCTCCAATCAAATGGTCAGCCTCAAAAACGACGGACATTATTGAATATCAGAAGACCGTTCTTGAATCATAATGGGCTTAACACATTAAATTTTTCACCCGAAACAAGTAAACTTGTTTTAACAACAGGAGATGGTGGATCAGGCTATGACCCGTTTAACTTAAGCCAAGATAATTTGGAAATCGCAGGTAAAATAATTGAAATTGATGTAGATAGAAACATAAACGGCAATAATCCACCTATTGTCACTCGTTTTAATGAACTTCCAACAAGTATTCAAGAAACTCTCACGGTAATAGCTAAAGGGGTTCGAAATATAACAGGTATTTCATATCAAAGATATTATAATCAATATATTAAATATGTTGGAAATGTCGGTCAGGATTTGGTCGAGTCGCTTTTTTCATTTGTTCATTATAAACCAATACCGGTCACCCAATTAATCCATATGAATTCTGAATCTGAGATGGAAGGATTTATTAACTTCGGATGGAGAGGTTGGGAAGGTGCCTTTCCTACTTCGACAATAAAAGGATGCACTGAAAATCCAGATTTGGAAGAAAAAACAATAGCTTATTACGATCAATCAGTAACACTTTCAGCGAGCCATCTTCAACCTTTAACTAGTTATTTTCATAAAGATCCAAGACCAGATAAATTTGAAGGTACTGCACTAACTGGGGTACAACCATACATGGGAAATGAAATTCCTAGTTTAACTGGGAGCGTTGTGTTTACTGATTTGGTACAAAAAGGGTCCCAAGCACAGGTTAAAGGAGTTTTAGCTTATACGAAATTAAGACCAGATGGTAAACAAAGTGATTACAGCGTAATACAAACAGATTATGACTTTGGATCTCAACCGGCCTATTATGTAGGTTTAGGAACAAATTTAAATCAATCAAAAATCTATTTAGCGGTTTATGGTTCTATGAAAGTGACTGATTTAAACATGGGAACGATTTTTGAAATTGCACCGTGACTTTTAGTTAATTAGTCTTATATGAGTATATAAACAACCCCGGAGGTAATTATACAACTCCAGTGGTTGTTTTATTAAGCAGATAATTGATGTTTTTCATCTGAGTAGAGACTTGCTTAAACATAAAAGATTGTTTGCCATTGCAAATAGTGTTATTTATTGAGATAAAAATGTATAACTATAAGATCCCAATTAGATGTTGGAAAGGAGCATGTATTTAGGTTAATCATTACTTAGAGCTTTGAATTTTTTTTTACCATTTCGATCGTCAAGGCAAGAAACTTCAATCAATAAATTATTAAACGTTGTGAAATAAAAGCCATAACTATTACCTCTCATGGAATAAGGTTCTTTATCTATTTGGATGCCCCCAGCTATTAAACGGTCATACTGTTGATCGACTTCACTTGGCGTTTCCACTAAAAAACCTACATGAAAAGCTTCAGGGTATTTAATTTCCACTTGCTTCTTAAATGCCTTTGGATCACTTAACACGAGAATAAATCCATCCTCATCACTTAGGATTACAAGAGCTTTTCCTTTTTGTTCTAGAAATCTAAAATCAAAAAATGTTTCAAAGAATTGTCTAGCTTCTGATAAATCATCAACACATAAATTTAAATGATTCAACCTCATTCACTTTTCTCCTTTTAATAAGTCTTTGATTAAAAGAAATAACACTTCTATCTCTTCCTAATATAAGTGTTACTTCTTTTGTTGTTTAACGTTAAAACAACTAGAGTATATATATGTGATTTAATTGGTAAAATATTCCTTTTTTTACTTCTACTTCGTTATTGTAATGTGGAATAAAATGGAATTGTTTGATAAAGTTGAATTAAACATTATTATCGTAAATTGGGGAGAAAATCAATGGGATATATTATGGATTTAAGAAAAGTAGTAGGTAGTCGACCGATCTTAATGGCAGGTGCAAATGTTATCCTACTAGATTCACAAAAGAGAGTACTATTACAATTAAGAAAAGATAATAAGACTTGGGGATTACCTGGTGGATCATTGGAGCTAGGAGAAAATTTAGAAGAAGTGGCTAAAAGAGAATTGAAGGAAGAAACTGGTTTAACAGCATTAAATCTTGAATTTTTTAACATTTTTTCTGGAAAAGAATTTTATTATAAATATCCTCATGGAGATGAGGTTTATAATGTCATTGCGACTTATATTTGTACTGAATATACAGGGGAATTTGAGCCAGAAGAAAGCGAAGTGCTCGATTTAAGCTTTTTTAGTTTTGATGAACTTCCATCAGAAATAAATCCACCCGAACTTCCTATTTTAAATTCGTTTAAGGATTCTAACGATTGAACTTAGAATGTGGAAGTTAGACCATATAAAGATAAAAAAGGATCTTTTTGTAAGATCCTTTTTTCATT
>NZ_NTZO01000602.1 GCF_002559405.1 Bacillus sp. AFS001701
TTATCAACTCCTTTTTAGTTTAATCTTTATTAAAATATGAAAATAAATGTTTTTTGTTTGGGCTGATAGTTAAATATCCATATTAACTAGGGATGTTTCCAATATAGAAGCAAATCATTTTTATAATAGTTCCTAAAGCATGTTCATTTCATTTAGAAACACATCAAAGAGAAGATTAATCCACTTCTCTTTTTTAATGTTCATAGATAGGAAATTCTATTTAGTTCTACTGATTAAAAAACCAATATTTTCCATAAAGCACTTTTAGTGAATAATACCTATTTTTACTTCATAAGGTAAAAAAATTACTCTTTAAAGTAAAAAAACTTGCGTAATTCTGTAAATTCGAATAAATTAAACTTAAAGGAGGAGAAAAATGGAAAATTTACGCTTGAATGTCGCATTATTACGCCGAAGAGTACCGAATTTGACCACTTCTGCAAAATCTGTTGGACTTAGACCAGCAACTGTTTCAAATTTATGTACTGGAAAAATTCCAATTGGTCGCTCAGAAGTAAGAACACTAGTCGCATTAGCTGCTTTAGCAGAATGTACATTGGATGAACTGATCATTAGAGGGGAGAAGATTGAGATGATTGAAACAGGAATAAAAACGCTTGATTTATTTGCTCCATTAGTAAAAGGTGGTACAGTCGGGTTGGTTGCAAGACCAGGCATGGGTCAATTAGTTGTATTAGCAGAAATGTTTTATAAATTAAAGAATGACTCATATTATACGATTTTACTAAAACCAGAAGGTAAGCATCCAGAAATAGATGATATTTTAGCTGATGTAAATTTAGTATGTTATTCAATTGATGAAGTGTATGAAGCGATTGCAAAAGCGGGAAAAAACGTAGAGTTTGCTTTCGCAGCGGATCGTTCAAACGTCATATCAGGTGATATTAACCGTCTCCAACAAAAATTAGCAGATATTGGTATTGAAGAAGTAACTACTTTTTTAGTTGATTTAAAAGGAGAAGCGGTGGACGAAGATTTCCCTTACGGACCTTTAGAAACATTATGGCAGTTTGATGCAGACTTAGCTTTTAGACATAAATACCCTGCAATTAATCCTATTCATTCAACATCTACAGTTTTAGAAGATAATCAACCAGACCAAACCCACAACCAAGTGCAAAAAGCAGCTCAGAAATTACTACGTCGATATCGCGAGTTGAGATCATTAGTAGTAGTACATGGAATTGATTCATTACCTGAAAATGAAAAATTAACATATAAACGTGGTGAATTATTAGAAGCCTATTTAACTCAACCATTTTTCGTAGCAGAAGAATTGACAGGTACAAAAGGGGCAACTGTTAATTTGCAAAATACTTTACAAGATGTTCGAAAACTAATCGATGGTGCTTACGATTCAATGGAAGTAGATAAAATGAATTTTATTGGTAGCCTGTAGAAAAGTTAATGAAAAGTGTGACACTTATGCATGTGTCACGCTTTTTATTATTTTACTTAAATATAGTTTTCTGGAGGATGAACACGGTGAGTGCGCGTTAAAATCGAATAAAAACACCAACCAAGTAGGAATGAGAGAGTATACATAAGCAAGAAGAGTTCGCCTCCTTTTCGTATCAATTAGCCGAAAAGAGTTGAAAAGTCGAGAAAACGGAGCGAAAATGAAAAAGAGCTCCTCGTCAAAGCTCCGTTACGTGTTCAATAGCACAAGAAAAGTAATCAGTCCAAAAAACAAAAGATTCATCGTTCCGAGTGTGATAAACGTATATCGATTCCACTCCGGCTTGGTTAACACGTACAAAAAATAAAACGAAAAGCAAACCCCGACAATACAGGAAATTTGGAGAAGAGTAGTCATTGTTCACCTCGTAAGCTAGAGCATGGGAATTATTAGCGGATCTTGATACGAAAACGATGATAGGATTAAAAGAGCGATTGCGCCGACAATTGCAAGACCAAAACCAAAACGAATCAATCGTTTCCGCCGAGTTCGAATCTGTTTGTATGATTTAAACGAAATGACATTCGTCATCTTAACACCTCATTTTGTTGAAATCTTTATAACATTAAGTATATCGGAATAAGTTAGTAGAAAAATAGAACGTGGAAAGATTTTCTTGCAGTATAGGAGTAGGTGCGAAATGTAAAGGGATACTAAAAACACGTCGATGATAGATGGATGATAGAGGTAAGAAAAAAACGTTCAGGTGCCAGGCTGCACCCCTTAAAGT
>NZ_NTZO01000603.1 GCF_002559405.1 Bacillus sp. AFS001701
TGTCAGAATTGTTTTCTAGCAATATAATATATTTAGAATATTTTAAATCTTTATATTTAAAGGGGGTAGTTTTTCTTGAATTTAGTTGAAACACTGTCACAATCAGCTTTGAGGCATCCTGAACATTCTGCTATTATCTTTGAAGGGCAGACATTTTCATACTCAACACTAGAGACTTATATTACGAAATTTGCGAGTGGCCTCTCAAAATTAGGAATAGAAAAGGGAGATAAAGTAGCTCTTGTTGTTGGTAATTCTCCTCATTTTATTATAGCACTATATGGTGCGTTGAAGGTTGGAGCGGCTGTAATACCGGTTAATCCTCTATATGCACCAGATGAATTAGTATACATATTTACAAACGGCGACGCAAAAGCAGTTATCACCTTAGACTTATTTCTTCCACTAGTAGAAAAAGCTTCACCGATTCTTCCTAATATCGATCACTTCATTATTTGTGAAACAAAACAAGAAAATCCTTATGAATTTGAGAACAATAAATTGAAATCGTTTACAAATGTAGTTGGACTTGGAGATCTAGAATTCAAAGGACCTAGATTACATGATGACGATTTAGCAGTCATTTTATATACTTCTGGTACAACAGGAAAACCAAAGGGAGCTATGTTAACGCATAAAAACTTATATTCGAATGCCATGGATGCTGGACACTTCTTAAGCTTTTCAAATACAGAAAAGGTCATTGCAACTTTACCTGCTTTCCATGTATTTTGTTTAACTGTAGCTTTAAACGCGCCTTTAATGTATGGAGCTACTGTTATTTTAGTGCCTAAATTTAGCCCAAAAGAAATTTTTGATATTATTCGTACATACAAAGCAACTGTATTTGCAGGTGTGCCAACAATGTATAATTTCTTATATCAATTCCCTGAAGGAAAAACAGAAGACTTTGAGTCAGTTCGACTATGCATTTCGGGTGGTTCTTCATTGCCTGTTGCACTTTTAGAGAATTTTGAGAGGAAGTTTAATGTTATTATTTCAGAAGGTTATGGATTGTCAGAAGCGTCACCTGTTACGACGTTTAATCCATTAGACCGCCCGAGAAAAGCAGGATCAATTGGGACAAATATTAGCAATGTAGAAAATAAAGTTGTAAATGCTCTTGGTGAAGAAGTAGCAGTTGGTGAAGTAGGTGAATTAATCGTCCGCGGACCAAATGTTATGAAAGGCTATTATAATATGCCAGAAGAAACGGCAATGACGATACGAGATGGCTGGTTATATACTGGTGACCTAGCAAGAATAGACGAAGATGGTTATTTCTATATAGTCGATCGTAAAAAAGAATTGATTCTTGTTGGCGGCTATAATGTATATCCTCGTGAAGTTGAAGAGGTAATTTATAATCATCCAGATGTAGTTGAATGTGCGGTGATTGGATTACCAGACGATAATTTTGGAGAAAGTGTAAAAGCCTATGTTGTTTCAAAAAATCCTTCATTAAGTGTGGAGACGTTGACAGAATATTGCAAGGCGCACTTAGCAAAATATAAGGTACCAAGATCAATAGAGTTCATTCCAGAGCTACCAAAAAATGCAACTGGTAAAATACTTAGAAGAGCGTTGAAGGAATCAGTTATTCAATAAATAGTGGTAATAGAGGTACAACCCAAATAAAGGTTGTACTTTTTTAATTTAAGAAAAGTAAAACTGTGTAGTGAAGAGGGTGTTCTTATTAGCTTATATCCTTCACATATAATTGTTAATTTAGTTTAATAAGTCGTTTTAGATAGAAATTTGTACTCAACTATTTGGCGGTTCACAACCATTACCATCATGACGAAGCACCAGAGGATGTAAAAGAGTTTGATCCTTTCCACTTACATATTGGACAAGATCGATTCGATAAACTAGCAAAAGCTCGAAAAAAAGATGAAGAATTTATGTGCTTGCAAAAAGTATTAGATTTTATCAAGCTCCATGTGAATGCGAAAATAAGAGAAAAACATTTAAATCCTAAGTGAGAAAAGATTATTCTAAACTACGATATACAGTCGTGGTTTTATTTTTTATAAATTTATTTAGTAGTAATTTAATTTCTAATTCAACTAAAGTATTTAAAAAATATAATAGGTTGAAGTTCTAAAAAATTGGACAAAGTTGATAATATAGAATGGGGGGAGATTTTATGAAAAAAGCAACTAAATCTAAATTAACCAAATTCATCTGTCTAGGCTATCTCGTTTATATCATTTTAGTCCTGTTATACTTTTATGTTTTTACGACTTCTGACCTACCTTCAAAATATAAAGGAACATTTGTTGATCCACATACATTCATGAATCATAAGGAAGCTAATTTAAGCTCTAGTTATAGCACATTAAAAAATGTTCTTTACTTTATTACCTTACCGATTGATTGGATTGTATTATCACTTTTATTATTAAGTGGATCAATTGAAAGATTAGGTGACTCATTATCTAAGTTGACTAGATTTAAGTTTATACAAGTCTTTTTATATTTCTTCTTTGTTTCGGTCACTACATATATCGTTTCATTTCCATTTGATTTCTATCGATTTAAATTATCGACGAAATACGGATTGTCTGTTCAATCATTTAATGCCTGGATGAAGGATGAAATGATTGGTTTTTGGATAAATTTTGCCATGATGTTTTTTGTGGTGTATGTTGTGTACTTGTTAATCAAAAAGCAACCAAAGAAATGGTGGTTAACTGCATGGCTATTAAGTATTCCGTTTACGATTTTCTTAACGTTTATTCAGCCTGTAGTAATTGATCCCCTATATAATGATTTCTACCCATTAAAAGATAAAAATTTAGAAAAGAAAATTATTACCCTTGCTAAAGAAGCTAATATTCCTGCACATCGGGTATATGAAGTAAATATGTCCACTAAGACAACTACTTATAATGCATATGTTACTGGTATAGGTAAAAACGCTAGGATTGTATTATGGGATACAACCCTTAAAGGGCTTACTGAAGATGAAATTATGTTCATCATGGCTCATGAAATGTCACATTACGTCCACAAAGACATCTATAAATCAATGTTTGGTATGCTAGCAGGTAGTTTAGTCGGTCTGTATATCATTCATTTATTAATGAAGTATGTACGATCAAAGAGTAGGAGCAGTCATTCAACCGAAAAAATGGCCGTCATCCTAACCTTATTTTTGATCATTAGTGGAATTGTGGGCTTTATTTCTGATCCGATATCAAATGCATTTTCAAGAAGTGCCGAGAAAAGAGCAGATTTATATGCAGTCAAACTAACACATGATCCGGAGGCAGGGATTATAGCGTTTCAAAAGTTATCCAAAAACAGTTTGTCTCAAGTAAATCCACCATTTTTAGTGAAATTGTTTAGATATGATCATCCGACAATGTTGGAAAGAATGAGGTATTTAGAGGCAGCTGAAAAAAGTAACAATAATAAATAGAGTAAATTATTCTTGTTGAAAGTTTAGCTTGTAGATTGATTGGTATTGTACCAATATCTACAAGCTTTTTTTGTGTTATAGAAAAGCCTTTGAAATGTGTCATTTTATCAAAAGTTATAAAATCTGTTGAAAGTTTCACATTTATTCTATTGAGTTTAATTAGGTTCGGCAGTTAAATTTAGTAAAAATACTAACTGTTGCTTCAGTTGCAAAAGATGGACACTCGTCTAAAAACATCCTTATAGGGTGTTTTTTAAAATTGAAATAAACTTCCACACGTTAAAAAGTTAAGCTGTCGAAAATTCTTTTAGAAAATTTTTCAGAATTTATTATCAAATTCGAATATACTGTTATATAATAACGTAAGTAAACAATATCTGTTATATAACTGAATGGAGGGGTCATATGACAACTGAGCTTTCAAAAATCAAAGTTCTAGGTAATCATGTAGAAGGGTCAACTGACATTCTTACGACCGAAGCATTAAGCTTTTTAGAACAATTACATCTGCAATTTGATCAACGAAGACAGCAGCTGTTATTAAACAGAAAAGAAAGAATGTGTTTTTTACAAAATGGGGGAAAGCTCCAATTTTTAGAGGAAACAAAACACATTCGTGAAAGTGAATGGACAATTGCACCTATTCCAGCGGATTTACAAGATCGAAGAGTAGAGATAACAGGTCCAGTTGATCGTAAAATGATTATCAATGCATTGAATTCTGATGCGTTTGTTTTCATGGCTGATTTTGAAGATGCTACATCTCCAACTTGGGAAAATATCATTTCAGGTCAGGTTAATTTAAGAGATGCTGTGAATCGAACAATTTCACTTCATTCAAATGGAAAAACATATAAGTTAAAAGAAAAGCCAGCTGTACTATTAGTTCGACCAAGAGGCTGGCATTTAGAAGAAAAACATATCACTGTAAATGGTGAAAATATGTCTGGTAGCTTAGTAGATTTTGGACTTTATTTCTTTCATAATGCAAAACAAGCAATAAAAAATGGCTCAGGACCTTATTTTTATTTACCAAAAATGGAAAGTTATTTGGAAGCAAGATTATGGAATGATGTGTTTTTATTTGCTCAAAATGAATTGAATATACCTGTTGGAACGATTAAAGCAACTGTATTAATTGAAACAATTGCTGCTTCATTTGAAATGGATGAAATTCTTTATGAATTAAAGGATCATTCAGCAGGATTTAATTGCGGCAGATGGGATTATATCTTTAGTTTTATAAAAATGATGCGATACGACAAATCTATTATTTTACCTGATCGATCTGTTGTGACGATGGAAGTACCTTTTATGCGTTCATATTCTCAAAAAGTTATTCAAACTTGTCATCGTAGAAACGCCCCGGCTATTGGAGGAATGGCAGCTCAAATTCCAATTAAAGATGATAAAGAGCGAAATGAAGTTGCGTTTGAAAAGGTAAGAAAAGATAAAGAGCGTGAAGCGAAGGATGGACACGATGGAACTTGGGTAGCTCATCCTGGTTTAGTACCTGTAGCTCTTGAACAGTTTAATCGATTTATGCCTACACCAAACCAGATTCATAGAAAACGCGAGGATGTTAATGTAACTGAGACGGATCTTTTAGAGATTCCTAGTGGTGTTATTACTGAACAAGGTCTCAGAACAAATATAACAGTTGCGATTCAATATATTGAAGCATGGATAAGTGGTCGAGGTGCGGTGCCGCTTTACAACTTAATGGAGGATGCTGCGACTGCTGAAATTTCGCGTGCGCAAATTTGGCAATGGGTACGTCATGAAAAAGGTGTTTTAGAGGATGGTACAAACATTACTTTACAATTAGTGGATTCATTAAAAAATGAAGAAATGATGAAGCTTCAACTAGAAATTGGGAAAGAACAATTTGAAGCAAAACGATTTAATGAAGCAATTGGATTATTTGATGAGTTAATTAACAACGATGAATTTGCTGACTTTCTGACTTTAAAAGGATATAACTACTTTTTATAAAATTAGGAGGAATTGAATATGACGAAAAATCGTGAAAAGCGTATCGCTGAATTACAAGAAAGTTGGGAACTTGATTCTAGATGGAATGGCATTACAAGAACATACACTGCTGAAGATGTAATTAAATTAAGAGGATCAATTGATATTGAACAAACATTGGCAAAAAAAGGCGCGGAAAAATTATGGAAGCTTTTAAATGAAGAAAGCTATGTTAATGCACTAGGAGCATTAACTGGAAATCAAGCAATTCAACAAGTAAAAGCAGGTTTGAAGGCTATTTATTTAAGTGGTTGGCAAGTAGCTGCTGATGCGAATCTTTCTGGTCAAATGTACCCAGATCAAAGCTTATATCCGGCTAATTCTGTACCAGCAGTTGTAAAACGAATTAATCAGGCTTTCCAACGTGCAGATCAAATTCAATATGTTGAAGGTGGAGAAGAAATCGACTACTTCGCACCGATTATGGCAGATGCAGAGGCTGGATTCGGTGGACAATTAAATGTATTTGAACTAATGAAAAGTATGATCGAAGCAGGAGCGGCAGGTGTGCATTTTGAAGATCAATTGTCTTCAGAGAAAAAATGTGGCCATTTAGGTGGGAAAGTATTATTACCAACACAAACGGCGGTTCGTAACTTAATCTCTGCTCGTTTAGCAGCGGATGTAATGGGAGTACCTACCCTTATTGTTGCACGAACTGATGCAGATGCAGCAGATTTAATTACAAGTGATATCGATCCTGTCGACAAACAATTTATTACAGGTGAAAGAACACCTGAAGGTTTTTATCGTACGAAAGCGGGGCTAGATCAAGCAATTGCTCGTGGTCTTGCTTATGCACCGTATGCAGATTTAGTTTGGTGTGAGACGTCAGAGCCAAACCTAGAAGATGCAAAACGTTTTGCAGATGCTATTCATGCTAAATTCCCAGGTAAATTATTAGCTTATAACTGCTCACCTTCATTTAACTGGAAGAAGAAACTTGATGACGAAACAATCGAGACATTTCAACAACAAATTGCAGCGATGGGTTATAAATTCCAATTCGTTACCCTTGCTGGTTTCCATGCATTAAACTTTGGCATGTTTGAATTAGCTAGAAACTACAAAGATCGTGGTATGGGAGCATATTCAGAACTTCAACAAGCTGAATTTGCAAGTGAACAATATGGCTATACTGCAACAAGACACCAACGTGAAGTTGGAACAGGATATTTTGATCAAGTAGCTCAAATTATTACTGGAGGAACTTCTTCAACAACAGCTCTTAAAGGCTCTACTGAAGAACAACAATTTTCATCTAATTAATTAGAAAAAAACCACTTTTTTCAATTGTGAGAAAGGTGGTTTTTCTATTGGCTTATATCCTAAAATTTAGTAAACAATGACACTTTTGTTAAAGTATTCAAAAAATGATTTTACAAATAATGATTTGTGATATTATTTCTCTAACATCAATGTTGCTACTATACTTCATGTTAAAAAATTTTTTATCTGACCTTGTTAAACTTAACTGTTGGCCATCAATTTATTTAAGAGACTGTTTTGAAGTCAACAAAATTTAACAGTTCAATACTAATAACAGAAGGAGTTGTAAGGATGAATCATGTGAAAGGACAAGTAAAAGTATTAAATGAGTACGAGATTAATAAGTCAACAATGGCTATCATTCCAGAATTTACGGTCGATTTAGTTGTGATTTCAAAGGTATTCGAAACAGATGATAATTTTTATGTATTAATGAAACCGATTGAAATTATTGAAAGAAGCTGTGCTTATTTCGGCAGTAGTTACAGGGGTAGGCGTGAAGGAACTAAACAAATGATTTCCATCACCCATAAACCACCAATAGCGATCAGCTCAATGAATCAAATTTTCTTTTTCCCCACTTCATCTTCTTTAAAAGTAGAATGTTCTTGGATCTCCTACAATCATGTTGCTAATTTCAGAGGCGGTAAATACAATCGGTCAGTTGTTGAATTTTTCAATGGTGTTGAACTTCCATTAGAAATATCTCGTGGTTCATTTGAAAACCAATTATACCGAACAGCACATTTAAGGGCAATTTATGAAGACAGGCTCAATCCTGAAAATACCCAACAAAAATCTTACAAATTAATCCCTGATAACGAAATTACCTCTTATATAAAAGGAATATCCGTACACGAAAAATAAAAAAGAAAGATTAAAATTTTGACTACTTAACATTTAGTATATTTTTTAGAGAAACTTATCATGTGAGTTTCTCTCTTTTTACAATCTTGTTTGCCTTTGCCCAAT
>NZ_NTZO01000386.1 GCF_002559405.1 Bacillus sp. AFS001701
TCTGCAAAAGATCTTGTTAACGGTGCCATTGCGATACGTGAGCGTAAATTCCAAGCTCCGATTTTTATCGGTTCAAACAATTTACTTTCTAAACCTTTTTTTAAATTTCCCCAATTATTTGTTTCTTTGCTAATTTGACCCATATATTTTCCTCCGTTCATTTCAATTATTCGGTATTTCTATAAATACTGTGCAAAGTCAACTACCATTGTTTTTCAATTTGTTTTTTTGCTAAGCGGAATTTTACAATACTTTTCAACTAATTTAGTTTTATTGCTTGTTATCAATTTTATCGAATCCAAAATTCATTTAATAGTATCTTTTCTGTTTGTGGCATTGTAATCCCTATATGCCAACATCCCAATCCAGCTAAATCAAATTCTTTTACTAGATGGAATTTTGCAAGTAAACTTCGAGGATCCTCAAACCATACCTCATGCTGTGTACCATTTTTATCAATATAACGAAATGCTGGTGCCGAAGCCTCCCTATCATAGTAGACTTGACTTTCATATTTCTTATACATTTTCATCGCATTTTGTGTGGAATATGCACTCCCTTTTCGGATATGACCTGTAATTGGCCAATCGTATGCATATTGAGGAATACCAAGTAATATTTTTGATCTTGGGACAACAGATACAGCGTATTTTAAAGTTTTTTTTACATTTTCTATTGGAGCTATTGGACCTGAAGTACTGCTTGACCAATGCCAGTTATACGCCATTAAAAACATCCTATCAACATATTTTCCAATTGTTTTATAATCATAAGCATTATAGTATCTAGGAATATTATCATCTTCTTTAGGAGGCATTGCTATTAATAATTCCATTTTTGAACGATGCAGCTTAAATGACAATTCTTTAATAAATTGATTTATGTATGCTCGATCTTTTGGTTTAACCATTTCTAAATCTATATTGATTCCTTTATAGTCATTTCTATCCAATAATGTATAGATATTTGTAATTAGTTTTTTACGTAAAGTTTTATTACTGATTAGACTATGTATTAAATTTGGATCATAACCTTTTTCGCTAATATTAGTTAATGTCGCATAAGGTTTAATACCTTTTATCCAAGCTTGTTTAATCGCACCATTTTCTTTTACTCTAATCAAATTTCCTTGTTTAGTTGGATGATATTCAAATATAAAAATACTGGTTAAAGTTCTTTTATAATGGCTCAACATCCAATAATTCGATATTTTATTCTTTGGTATAAAATAAGTCCCTGTCCATATTTTCTTTTTTGAAATAGACGGAATCAACAACTTTTGTCCTGGTATTACATAGTCACTTGTAAGCTTATTTTTGGTTTTCAATTGTTTAACACTTATCGAATTTCGGTAGGCAATATCCCATAAAGTTTCATCCGCTCTTACAAAATATGTTTCCCCAGGCATTATCAATGCTTGACCAATAACAAGTTTATCATTTTTTTCTAGTCCATTTAAGTTGGCAAAGTTTTTTACATTTAGTTTGTACTGTGCGGAAATTTTATTTAAACTATCTCCTGGTTTAACCTCATATATAACTAATGCCAAAGTTTGTATGGATGGAGATAAAAACAAAAATAATAAAGTAAACAGGATAATTAAGAACTTATTAAGCATGAATACCTCCTTATACATTCCGAAGTATAGAATTTTTTATTAATTTAACTTCACCTAATATATCATTTGCTTAATTTGAAAATTTTACTTAATACTATTTGACCAGTTACAGTAGATTATTGACAGTAGCTAAATTCGCTTATTTTCGGATCTCGGATGTCTCGTTTTTTCGCAGGAGTCTCGCTGGTCTAATTTTCAAACTCCACTTTTATATAAATTTTTAATAATTAATTTTATTGAGTGTTATTTTGAGTATAGTTGGAGTATGAATTATCTATACTATCGATATGAATATGGTACTTATAATTATTAGATGAGGTGATTTTGAATGGTCGTATTATTTACGTCGAAAGCTACTACTTCTGGTGGTCGTGAAGGAAGTGTTAAATCAGATGATGGTTTAATAGATTTACAATTAACAACGCCCAATACAAATACTAACAAAGTTGGCTCTAATCCTGAACAACTATTTGCAGCTGGATATTCAGCATGTTTTGATGGTGCATTAAACTTTATCGCTAAGAAAAATAAGCAAAAAATTGAATCATCAATTACAGCGGAAGTTAGTTTATTAAAAGATGATACAGAAAGTCCTTTTTCTCTAGCAGTTACGTTAAATGCACAAATTAAAGGTGTTCCTCAAGATGTTGCAGTAGAGCTTGTGAAAGAAGCGCATGGTTTTTGTCCTTATTCGAAAGCATTAAAGGGCAATGTTGATGTTAAGTTGAAAGTTTTAGTTATCGAATAGTTATCAGTAATAAAGATCTATTCTAAAAGCTTGTAGCATGACTAAAAAATTTATTTACTTACATTTCCGTGAAAAAATTCCTTATTATTATTTGTCAGGAAAATAAAAGAGCTAATCGAACACTTGTCGAATAGCTCTTTTATATTTATCGATTTGCATTTTTAACCCATTCTGCCACAGTAACGGTGCGTTTTGCTTGATGTTTTACAGTTGCTTGTACAGCATAAAAGTCCTCAACCATTTTACCATTCTGGTCAACAGTAACACTGGTTCCATATGGGTTTCCACCAGCTCCAAAGATAACTGGATCAGTATAGCCAGGGGTCACAACGATAGCTCCCCAATGATGCATTGTTGTATATAACGATAATATGGTTGCCTCTTGACCACCGTGAGGGTTTTGAGCAGAAGTCATTGCACTTACAACTTTATTTACAAGTTTTCCATTAAACCATAATCCACCTGTTGTATCTAAGAACTGCTTCATTTGAGATGGCATGTTTCCGAATCGCGTCGGGACACTGAAAATGATTGCGTCTGCCCAGTCTAAATCTTTTAGGTCAACCGTTGGAATACATACTGCGACTTCTTCGGAAAATTGCTTCCAAGCAGGATTTGAATCAATTACTGATTGTGGAGCCAATTCTTCAACTTTTAAGATCTTGACCTCTGCACCAGCTTCTTTTGCCCCTTCTAAAGCCCATTGAGACAACTGATAATTTGTTCCTGTTGAACTATAACAGATAATTGCAAGATTTACTTTTGACATCGTCTTTCTCCTTAAAAAAGAAACTAAATTTTTATACAAAAATTTCCTAATGATTATTCTGTCCGTGTAATTTTTACTAATACATTTAAATTCAACATGCTTAACAAAAAAAATAATCAAAGTTTTTATTATTTAGCTTTTTTAAATCTGCTAACCCTTGTGCATTTTCTTCCAACTCTATTCTTTCTCTATTCAATTAATCTCGTAAGCTCGAATTCATTCTATTATTTAAAATTTTAATAGTGAATTCTGATTTTCTATACCCACTTTTTCAATATTAAAAAGTTTTTTGAATAAATCGATATCCACATTAGAATCCTTAGAAATAGCCAAATCTTTCATAACCTTTATAGGATCTCTTAAGAATTGATTTACAATACTACTCAAATGTTTATTTATTACTTTCAAGTCATGCTCCGATAAATTTGGAAGTTTATTCTTAATACTTTCTTGTGTTTCTAGTTGAATAGACGATGCCTTTTTGTTTAGTGCTGAAATAACTGGAACAATATCCAATAAATTGGCCCAGTTTTTATATTCAATGAGTTCCCCTTCAATCATGTCCATAATTTTTTGAGAAGCTTTTTTTCTTTCCATTAAATTCGAATTAACAATAACTCGAAGATCATCAATGTTATATAAAAAAATGTTTTCTATTTCAGCTATTTTAGGGTCAATATTACGCGGTACAGTTATGTCAATGAAATATATAGGCTTCACTTTTCGAAACTTGCTATCCTTCATAACCATTTCTGGTGTAATCAGGTATTCTTCTGAAGAAGTCGAGCATATTATTAAGTCCGATTCCATCATTGTATTCAGCAGTTCATGAAACGGCTTAACTTCAACAGAGTAACGATTTGCTAGTATTCTTGCATTTTCAAATGATCGATTAATAACTGTAACTCTGTTTGCTCCATTTCCTTGGAGATTTTTACAGGCAAGCTCTGCCATTTGCCCCGCCCCAAGAATTAATATCGATGTATTATTTAGAGTCTTAAAAATCTTCTTTGCTAATTCAATTGCGGCATAACTAACGGATACTGCTTTAGACCCAATTTCTGTATCAGTATGTGCTCGTTTTCCAAGTGTAACTGCTTTTTTAAATGAATGATTAAATACAGTACCAGTTGTCTTTTCTCTTTGAGCTAACAAAAAACTAGTACGAACTTGTCCTAAAATCTGGGTTTCACCTAAGATTAATGAGTCTAAACCGCATGTTACTTTAAATAAATGTTCGATGGCTAAACTTTGTTCATAAAAGAACAAATAAGAAATGAGTTCTTTTTTTTCAATGTTAAACCATTCTGCAATAAAATCTGTCACTTCATTTTTCCCTATATTAGACTCACTAACAACTGCGTATATTTCAGTGCGGTTACAAGTTGATAAAATGACATTTTCAATGATACTTGACTTTTGTTGTAATGATTTCATTGCAATTGCGGATTCCGATGGATTAAACGTAAATTTTTCTCTAATTTCAACAGGAGCTGTTCTATAGTTTAAACCAACAACTAAAATATGCATTTTTATCCCCTTTTTTTTCCTTTCTTTAATTGCTATGTGGTTATCAATTGAATATTAAATAATTAAAGAAGAGCGATCATATCTTGATCCGCTCTTCCGTTAATAATTATTGATTTGCTTTTTTCACCCATTCAGCCACTGTAACTGTACGTTTTGCCTGATGTTTAACAGCAGCTTCTACATCCTCAATCATTTTTCCATCTTGACCAACAGTAACACTAGTTCCATATGGATTACCGCCTGCTCCAAATGTTACAGGATCAGTGTATCCAGGAGCAGCGACAATTGCACCCCAATGATACATTGTTGTATATAGTGATAGAATTGTTGCTTCTTGACCTCCATGTGGGTTTTGAGCTGATGTCATTGCACTAACAACTTTATTAACAAGTTTTCCATTGAACCATAGCCCTCCGGTTGTATCCAAAAACTGTTTCATTTGTGCAGGCATATTACCAAATCGTGTAGGAACACTAAAAATAATTGCATCTGCCCATTCTAAATCATTTAGTGTTACTTCTGTGACTTCTTTAGTTGACTCAATAAATGCTTTCCAATTTTCATTTAAATCAATAACAGATTGTGGAGCAAGTTCTGAGACTTTTAATACTCTTACTTCAGCCCCAGCTTCTTTCGCTCCTTCTTCAGCCCATTTTGAAAGCTGATAATTTGTTCCACCCATACTGTAGTAAATCACTGCTAATTTTACATTCGTCATTTTTTTATTCTCCTTATCAGATGCATTTCCAAATAATTTGGATAAGAAACCCATATATACCACCTATTATGCCTTTCTTTTATTTTTTACATTATTTATTTGAAGTAATATTCTGATACCAGTTTGCCGCAGACTCGGCTTCTTGCATGGTTAGTTGATGACCTTGATTCTCCCAATGAAGTTCTACATTCGCATTAGCCTTTTCTAATAAAGATTTTAATTCAGCCGATTCCATTGGAGAGCAAATTGGATCATTTGTACCAGCAGCAATAAATACTGTTTTACCAGATAAGTCTGGAAGTTCAATTCCTTTTCTCGGTACCATAGGATGATGAAGAATTGCACCTTTTAATGCATTTTGATAGTGAAATAATAAACTTGCAGCTATATTCGCTCCATTTGAGTATCCTAATGCAATAATATTATTTCGGTCGAAACCATACTTTTTTGCTGCATCATCAAGAAATTCATTTAATTCTTTTGTTCGGAAAATAAGGTCTTCTTCATCAAAAACCCCTTCAGCTAATCTTTTAAAAAATCTTGGCATTCCATTTTCCAATATATTTCCACGAACGCTTAATACTGAAGCTTCATCGTCAATTATTCCTGCAAGAGGTATAAGGTCTAATTCATTACCCCCAGTACCATGAAGTAACAATAATGTTGGTTTTGTTGGATTATGACCTTTATTGAATATATGTTTCATTGTTTTTCTCCCTCCAGAGCACGAACCACTAGGTGTGGTAAGGTTTCTTCTATTTCTTCTCTTTTTGACTTTAACCAAGATGGCAGCATAAGTTTTTTCCAAGTTCGTCTTTAGGTTCATCTATCTTAAATCCTGGTGGATCTAATGCAATTTGAAAGAGGATGCCCCCTTCTTCATGAAAATAGATTGCTTTGAAATAATTTCGATCTAGAACTTCTGTTGGATTATAACCGTTTTCTTTAAGCAACTTTCTCCAGCTAAGAAGAACCCTTTTATCCTTTGCTCTCCATGCTATATGGTGAACAGTTCCTTCTCTCATTAATCATTCATCATCCCGTCTTTTGCAACTTAGTCTCTCCATTTCATAAAAGGGATAGATTTTAAAAGGAATTGAATTATTAAGGTCTTTTGATTTCAAACATTTTCACCGATTGTTGTGTAATTATTCCCAGACAATGAAGCTGGTTCGATTGAAAGCAAAGAAATCAATCCAGCTTCAAATAATCAGTCAAGTTCTCTTACTTGTATTGGTAGCAAAATTTGTTCAATTTTTGCTCTATGAGGTTCATACTGTGATGGTAACTTCAACTGTTCACCCATTGTTTCTTGTGATTCATCATGAGCAAATCCTGGAGGATCTGTCGCAATTTCGAATAGAATTTCTCCATGTTCTTTAAAGTAAATGGCATTAAAATAATTTCTGTCTTGAACTGGAGTGACACCATATCCATTGGCAGATACGTACTTTTGCCAATCCAATTGATCTTTGTCATCACTAGCTCGCCATGCAATGTGGTGTACTGTTCCAACACCCATTTGACCACGTCTACTAGGAGTTAATTTTACTTCGATAATATTTCCAATATCCGCAGTAGAACGATATCGAGCAAAATCTCCCTCTCTACCGACTAATTCAAGTCCCATTACATTTTCTAACAATTTAGCTGTTTTGTTAGGCTGGGTCGAAAATAAAGTTGCTCCACCAAATCCTTTGATAGCAACCTCAGGTGTTACTTCACCGAATGTCCAAGTATTAATTTCACCTTCTTCTCTTTCAACAATTTCCATGTGAAGTCCGTGTGGATCATCGAATAGTAAATATTGTTCTCCAAAGCGATTCATGATCGTAAAAGGAACATTGAATTTTTCTAGTCTATTTTTCCAAAATTCCATAGCCCCTTTTGGAACAACATATGAAGTAACTCCTACTTGACCGTCACCAATGATTCCTTTATGAGCTCTTGCCCAAGGGAAGAACGTAATAATTGTTCCTGGTTTTCCACCTTCATTACCAAAATAAAGGTGATAAGTACCTGGATCATCAAAATTGACTGTTTGCTTAACCATACGCAACCCTAAAATTCCTGCATAAAAATCCACATTTTCCTGAGGATCTCCAACAATTGCTGTGATATGATGAATACCCATTGTTTTCTTACTCATTTTTCAACTCTCCTTTTAAATTAAAGATTTAGTTATTTAAAGAAACTTGATAATTTTATTTTGTGCTTAGTCGATTAATAAAAATCTAGTTAAAATATTTCGTGTTTTAAGAATTATTAATTCGAGATATTTTAGAATAAAAATGTATCTAAAGCATATTTACCAGGACCGGTTAAAACTACACTAATAGCAACTACTAGTAAAGTTAAGTTATATTCATATCCATTTGATGTTGCCCATATTCCGTTCGGCCCATGAACCTTAATAATCGCCATTCCCATAGTTCCAGCAATCAAAATTCCTGCTACAGGGGTTAAAAGTCCTAAAGCAAACAATATTCCACCAATAAATTCTGCTAAACCCGCGATTAGAGCCATTGTTACTCCTGGTTTCATGCCAATAGATTCAAACCATCCACCAGTTCCTTTCAATCCATATCCACCGAACCAACTAAATAATTTTTGAGCACCATGCCCGATGAACAATATACCAATCACCAAGCGAATCATTAATAAACCAATATTTATCATTTTAAATCCTCCTAAAATATATATATCTTGAAATCGAGATAAAATAGTAAAAAAATTTTAAGTTTAAACTTTATTTCTTACTTTTTTCAAAAGCTTCACAAAAGTATCAGTCTCGTTAAAATCTAATGAATCAAACATATTATTTATGAAATCATTGTATTTCGGCATAATTTCGTTCATCAATTCATTACCTTCATCTGTTAATATCACATGTATTACTCGGCGATCATCTGGACATGGAATTCTGCATAATAAATCTCTTTGTTCAAGCTTATCTATAACATAAGTCATCGAACCACTTGAGACCAATATTGAATTTCCGATTTGTTGAATTGTTTGTTTTTCTTTTTGATATAGTACTTCTAAAACAGAAAACTCAGTTATGCTTAAATTGTATTTTGCCATTTCGTCCTTTATTCGGTCATGAATTGCTTTAGAAGTTTGCATTAATAGTAGAAAAGGTAGATGTTTGCATTTTTTCTCCAATAATTTCACCTCCTAAAATTTATTTCAACTTAAAACATCTTGAATACGAGATAATATTAATAC
>NZ_NTZO01000088.1 GCF_002559405.1 Bacillus sp. AFS001701
TTATTAATTAAAACAAATTCTAGACCCGTTGTATTTAAACTTCAGTCTGATCGTATACAACAACCGAATAATTCTCAAAACAATCCAGCAAGTTCAAACTATAAATATGAATATTTTTATGAAGAGAATATTAGTTTAAGACCTGCCATCGAAAAAGCAAGATCAGCTATTCTCTATCCACCTAATGGAATGCATACATTAATACTCGGTGAGACTGGTGTTGGTAAATCTGCTTTTGCTAAAAGAATGCATGATTACGCAATTCGTTCGAATGTTTTAGAAAACGATTCCCCATTCATTATTTTTAATTGCGCAGACTATGCAAATAATCCACAACTATTATTAGGTCAGCTTTTCGGCGTAAGAAAAGGTGCTTATACAGGTGCAACAGAACAAAAGGGGCTGCTTGAGAAAGCAAATAATGGAATATTATTTTTAGATGAGGTTCATCGTCTTACTCCTGAAGGTCAAGAAATGTTATTTACGTTCATTGATTATAAGTTGTATAGAAGACTAGGAGAGACAGAAAACGAGCGAACATCGAATGTTTTAATCATTTCAGCAACAACAGAGGATCCCGGATCCACTTTATTATCTACATTTACGCGCCGGATTCCTATGGTCATTACATTGCCTGCTCTTCGCGATCGATCATATGAAGAGAGATTGACACTAATTAAACGATTTTTCACGGAAGAAAGTGTTCGTCTAGGAAAAGAGATCGTTGTAAGTGCAAATACGATTCGCTCTTTTCTATTTTATCCTTGTCAAAACAATATCGGACAACTTAAAGCTGACATTCAATTAGCTTGCGCAAAGGCTTACGCAGATTTTATTACTCATAAACATGATAAAATACGAATTTATAGCACTGATTTGAACTGGTATGTGAAGGAAGGCTTATTCATTGAAAAAAAGGTGAAGCATGCAGTCACACTGTTAAACGAGCATTTTGAATTTTCACCAACAAAGGGTATAACCAGTAACCAGCAATTGGATCATTCCGCAGATACAATTTATGACCGAATTGATACGAAATACGAAGAACTAAAACAACGTGGCGTTGCTCAGGACGAGTTATCCTTACTTATGGAAAACGATATTGAAAGTTATTTTACGCATTATTTAACTTCTATAAATCGCAAACTATCTAGTAAAGAAAATGTCCAAAAAATAATCAAGCCAGAAATCGTTACACTAAGCGAAAAGGTTCTAAAACTAGCAGAAGAAAAATTAAGTAAGAGATTTAATGAAAAAATACTCGTTGCACTTAGCCTACACATACAAACCCTATTACAACGTATACAGTCAAACAAGAAAATTTATCATCCAAATATAACGCAAATCCGAGATCAATATAAGAAAGAGTTTTCCGTTTCAATTGAATGTGTAAAAATGATTGAAGATTTTTCAAATGTTTCAATCCCATTTGATGAAGTAGCATTTATAACGATGTTTTTTGTATATGGAAACGAAGATTTTAAAGTGACTAGTTCCAATGTAAAAGTAATTGTATTAGCTCACGGTAATGGTATTGCTAGAGAAATGGCAAATGTAACAAATGAACTGTTAGAAAATGAGGAAGTTATTGGAATCGACATGCCATTAAGTGAACCACCACAAGATTTTTTAATTCGAGTAAAAGATTATATTAAATCTTTAGGTAAATTAAATGGAATTCTACTTTGTATCGATATGGGGTCACTATCTTATATCGGAGACATAATTGAAGCCGAATTTTCAATTCCTGTACGCGTGATTCAAATGGTAAGTACTGCACATGTAATCGAAGCCTCTAGAAAAGCGACACTAGGTTATAATTTAGACGAGCTATATCAGGATGTGCGAAACTTAACTACTTTCTTCATCAATTCTCATTCGAATAAAACGAAACAACCTGAATTTAATCGTTCTGTCATTTTAACTGCATGTCTGACTGGTCAGGGAAGTGCAATAGCCATTAAAAATATACTAGCGAATAACTTGGTCTATGATAAAGAGATGTTAGAAATCGTGCCAATTAGCCTTTTAAATAAAGACGAATTACAAAAAATGTTAAATGATATATCTAAAGAACGAAGTATCGTTTGTATTGTTTCGAATTTTGATATAAATGTTCCATTTAATACGTTTCATTTACAAGATGTATTAAATATGAAGGCTACAAAGACAATACAAGAATTGATCACTTATGAAGAAACGTATTTAAAAATGGCTGAAACATTACAAGATACTATTTCTTTAAAGGATGCTAAAAAAGTAATTAGCGTGATTAGACGTTCCTTGAATGATATACAAGTACAAACAGATAAATTTTTCAAAAATGAGGATTTAATGGGAATAGTTATTCATATGAGTTGCATGATCGATCGAATTCAAAACTCACAGCCTCTAATTCCATTTAAAGATAAAGAAGATAAAATAAATAGTGACTATATGCTATATTTAAAAATTAAAAAAATAATGCAACAAATTGAGGATGCTTGTGACATTATCATACCTGATGATGAAATATGTTACTTAATGGAATTTTATTCTAGAAATGATATAAGTAGGTTAGATGAAGAATTTTATATAAAATAAGAAAAAGGCAGTTGTTACTTCGTTGAAGATCCTTAGACAAAGTACTCAAATTTGACTTTCAGACTGATTGCAAGCGCCTGACTTTCTAGGCGCGAAGCCTGGTGAGGAGCGGAGTTACCTTTGACGGTAATGAGCACCGCAGACAGGCGAAGCAACGAAGAAAGCGAGCGTTTGTCAACAGTCTGAGCCAGTTACTTCGATGAAGGAACTGGCTTTTTTCTCAATATTAATACTTTACTAACTCTACTCCCTCAGGAAGTTTTGAGTTCGTTAAGATATCTAGTTCTGTTAATCTCTCAAAGCAATAAGATGTACCATTTTTCAAATGATTATCTAGAAATGCTGGATGTACCATAACCTCTACTGACTCAATACTATTATTTATTCTTTCTTCTATTTTCTCAAAATAGTTTTTTGGAATATCACTACCATAAAAATCGGTTAATAATTGATCCGTAAAAGGTGTGATTCCGTCTATTTGACTATTTGGAGAAACTCGGACTGGAAGATCATACTTTTGAGATAATCTTGCAATCACAGGGTGTAGAATTGGGATCATGTGTACATGGTGATGACTATCTAGATGTGAAGGATTCAATCCATAAGAAAGAAACTTTTGAATTTGAGCATCCCATTCCTTTTCAACTTCTTCAACATTAATAACTGGATTGTCATACCAATAACTATTCTTAAGGAAATCCGCATTTTGATCTACGATTGTTTGTAGACCTGTTAATAATGGTTTGCCCGCAGTTAATACAAGATGTACACCTAATCCTAATGTAGGATGTAATTTTGCTAATTCAATTCCATGCTCCACAGCATACATATTCATCATCATAGTCGCGGAGTTCACTATTCCATTCAAATGTGATTCAATAATGCCATAATTTACACCTTTTGAATATCCGAAATCATCTGCATTTACAATAAGCTTCGTCATCATTTATTCCCCTTTTTTCATTTAGTATGATAAAAAGGGATGCACTCTTTCATTCGAGCTACATCCCACTTTTTAATCGTTAATTTGCTGCTACTTTTTCGTTTTTGAAGAATTGAGGTAAATGCTCTTTGTGAGCCTCTAACATTTCATCTAGTATTTGTTTTGCTAAATTATCAGATCCAACTAGTGGGTTGATACACATAGCAAGTAAAGCTGTTTTATAATCACCAGTTACTCCGGCTTCCGCAGCAACACGCTCGAATGATTTTATTTGTTGAACTAAACCGCGTACTGCAACCGGCAAATCACCCATTGTAAGTGGTTTTGGACCATCTTTTGTAATAACGGCACTTACTTCAACAGCACAATCATCTGGAATTGATGCAATAGCACCATTATTCATTGTGTTAACAGGTTGGATATCACCTTTATTGTTATATAGAGATGAAATTAATCGGCATGCAGCATCACTATAATAAGCTCCACCGCGTTTTTCTAATTGTGGTGGCTTAATATTTAAATTAGGATCTTTATATAATTCAAATAATGATTCTTCTAATTTTTTTACAACTTCTGCACGCGTACCATCTTTTTTCGCTGCTTCAAGCTCTTCCTCTAGCATTACTTTCGTTTGATAGTAGTAGCGATGATACGGACATGGAATCGCTCCAAGTGCTTCAATAAAATCAGGATTCCAATCCATTGCCTTAATATTTTGCATCGTCATACTTTCAGCAGGGCGTGCAAACTCACTTACAACACGACTTGTTACATCTTCACCATCTAATAATACCTTCGTTCCGTAAACCATATGATTTAATCCCATAAAATCAATATGCACACGTTCAGCTTCTACCCCTAGACCTTTTGCAATGTTCATGTGGATATGAATTGGTACATTACATAAACCTACTACTTTACGGAAATTTGTGTATCTTAAAATTGCTTCTGTTAAAATACCTGTAGGATTCGTAAAGTTTACTAGCCAAGCATTTGGACAAAGCTCTTCAATATCCTTAACGATATCTAAAATAACTGGAATTGTACGAAGTGCTTTAAACAGACCACCAGGACCATTTGTTTCTTGACCAATTACCCCATATTTTAAGGGAATACGTTCATCCTTCATACGAGCTTCAAGTAAGCCTACACGAAATTGTGTCGTAACAAAATCAGCATCTTTAAGGGCAGCACGTCGATCAAGCGTTAAGTGAATTTCCATTGGTACTCCTGCTTTTTCTACCATTCTTTTCGCAAGGTTTCCAACGATTTCAAGTTTCTCTCTACCTTCTTCAATGTCCACTAGCCATAGCTCTCTTACAGGTAGTTCATCATAACGTTTAATAAAACCTTCAACTAATTCTGGAGTATAACTTGAACCGCCACCAATTGTTGCTATTTTAATACCGTTTCTCATTTTCTTCACTCCTTTTTTATGATAGGAGAAAAGTAGCCCGGTCATTCTAGGAAACTACTTTTCTATTTTCTCTTATTTATTTAATTTTTCATGTAGGAAAATTATTTCTGTTACTAAGTCCCTCATCGTTAATGCATTCATTAAATGATCTTGAGCATGAATTAATAAGATACTTAATTCAACATTCTCTCCACGTGCTTCACCTTGAATTAATGAAGTTTGTGCCTGATGCGCAAGATTTAATTCTTTCTTTGCTTCTTCAATCTTACTATTTGCTTCTTCTAAATTACCCGCTCGAGCAGCCTGCATACCTTCCATTAATGAGCTTTTTGCGTTTCCTGCGTGTAAGATTAATTGGAATGCTGTTTGCTCGATTGTCGTTAAAGTACTCATTTCGTATCCTCCTCAAACTGCCTTACATAGCAGCACTTTGATTATTTGCTGCTTCTCTCATTTTTTTAGATTCCATACGTCTTTGTAGTGCAACGAAAGGTAAATAGATGACCACTGAGATAACTAAGTTGAATGCTGCTAAGGCTGCACCTGTCCAATGTCCACCTGTAATCAACCACCCACCTAAAATTGGTGGTGTTACCCATGGAATATTCGTAGTTACTGGGTGAACCATACCTAAAGAAATCGCTAAATATGAAATAATCGTTAAGATAATTGGTGTACCAATGAATGGAATTAACCACATTGGATTTAACACGATTGGCAATCCGAAAAGAACTGGTTCATTAATTTGGAATAAACCTGGTGCCCCACCTAATCCAATCATTTGTTTATTACGTTTTCGATTTATTAATATCATTGAAATGATTAACCCTAACGTAGCACCTGATCCACCTAAGAATACAAATGCATCAAAGAACTGGCCAGCCATTACATTGTATTCACTCCACTTTGTAACACCTTTTGCTGCTAAATCAATATTTTCATTTCCTAAAGCTGTAAATAATGGTGTCGTAATTCCACCTAGTATATTTGGTCCATGTAAGCCAAGCATCCAGAAGAAATGAATAAAGAATGCTATACCGATTGCAAACGGTAAAGAGTCTGCAGCATTCGTTAATGGCTTAACAAGTACTGAGCTTAACCAATCATTAAAATAAACCCCATCCGATAAATATAATCTGAATAACAATCCAACAATCGCGATCACAAAGATTGTTAGCATACCAGGTATTAGCTTCGCAAAAGCTTTTGAAACTGCTGGTGGTACACCATCTGGTAATTTAATAACTAATTGCTTTACTCTTGATAAGCGAACAAAAATTTCTGTTGCAATAATGGCAACGATTATTCCCGTAAATAGTGCAGTTGAATTAGTATAAGTAGAGTTCACTAATCCCCAAACACTACCAGTAGCTGTTTTTCCATTTTCTAATGTAACCGATACTGTGTTTAATGATTGTGGCACTAGTACAAAATATGACGCTAATGCGACAAGCATTGCTTCAAATCCTTCATCACCATAAGAACGTGCCAATTTATAAGCAATCCCTACAACTGCAAAAACAGTCATAAATGCGAATGTTCCCCACCAAATGTCTCCACCTAATGTCTTCCAGTTCACTCCAAAAAGAGCTTCCATCATTTTGTCGTAACCTTTAATCGCTCCACCTAAATTATTAAATAAAACTGCAAATGAACCGACCATTGTTATGGCAATCATCCCGATTAACGCATCGCGTATTGCTAATAAATGACGTTGGTTACCGAACTTTGCTGCAGCTGGCATTATATATCTATCTACAAAATTCATCATTTTTTAAGACTCCCTTTTGTTTAAAATGTATGCAACATATATGACTATTTTTTTAAACTAAGTGCCAATTCTAAAACAGCTTCACCATTCATAAGTCCATAATGTACTGGATTGATTACATCCACTGGTATTCCTTTTGGCTCGGCAACTTTTTTCATTTCAGAAGCTAAATAACGCACTTGTGGTCCTAATAAAAGAACATCTGCTTTATCTAAATTTTCTTTTGCAGCATCTCCTGAAACTGCCCAAATCTTTATTTCAATCCCTTTTGCTTTTGCTGCATCCTCCATTTTAGTTACTAGTAAGCTAGTAGACATTCCTGCTGAACAAGCTAATAAAATATTCATTGTTATTCCTCCAGTATTAGAATTAGCGTAGCGCTTACAGGTTTGTTTGAAAGTAAGAAACAGTTCCTTGTAGCATCTACAAATTTATTTATTTTGTACACTCTTTATATAGCAAATGGCGTGCCAACTTTTTCTGACATTTTCAAAAATTTATCATTTACTCATTGAAACGTTGTCCTATATGGACTCATCGTCATGAAATCTTTTTTCTTTGCTTTAAAAGGAAAGTAACTTAAAACATCTAGTGTGTTAATTTTAGTTCGTTCATCTTCTTAAATTGTTATAGTGTGTTATTACCCGGTTAGTGTGTCATGATTTAAGTACACTAAATTATAGTGTTTTAAAACACTTTTCGATTCTTACTTAAATTATACATTTTGTTCTATGTAATCTAAGAAAAAAAGTGATGTAGAATTAATCTACACCACTTTTTTTCAATAATTAAAGTGAAATTTTCTCATGCAAATAAATAATTTCTTCTACTAAATCTCTTGTTGTAAGAGTGTTCATTAAATGATCCTGTGCATGTACTAAAAGAATATTAATTTTGTATTGTTGCCCACCAGCTTCACTTTGTATAAGTGAAGTTTGTGAATGATGAGCCAGCCTAAGTTCCGCATTCGCCTCGTTTACTTTTCTACGAGCTTCCTCGAACTCTCCATCACGAGCTTTATACATTGCTTCCATTAATAAACTCTTAGCATTACCGGAATGTAATATAAGCTGTAATGCAATTTGTTCATTATTTGTGTCGGTTGGCATTTGCACTCTTCTCCTTCACATTCTATTATACATTTAATGAATTACTACTTGTCGTTTCTGTTGACTTTCTAGCTTCCATTCTTTCTGCTACTACAACAAACGGTAAGTAAATAACGATTGAAATCACTACGTTTACAAGCGATAAAACTGCACCGCTCCAGTGACCTCCAGTTGCTAAATAGCCACCTATAACTGGTGGAGTTACCCAAGGGATTGTAGAAACAACTGGGAAAACAATATGTGATTGAACTGCTAAATAAGAAATAATGGTTAAAACAATTGGAGTAATGATAAATGGTATTAACCATACTGGGTTTAACACGATTGGTAATCCGAAAATAATTGGTTCATTAATATTAAATAATCCTGGAGGTGTTCCTAAAGCAATCATCTGTTTATGACGTTTACGGTTAACTAAGAACATTGCAACAAGTAAACCGATTGTAGTACCTGATCCACCCATATATACGAAAGCATCTAAGAATGGCCCTGCTAAGACTGAATACTTATCTAGATCTGTTACACCTTTTGCATATAAATCGATGTTATGGTTACCTAGAGTAGTTAATAAAGGAGTTGTAATCCCCCCTAAAATATTTGGACCATGTAATCCAAGTGCCCAGAAGAAATGTACAAAGAATGCAATCGCAACCGCAAATCCTAATGAATCGGCTGCATCAGTTAATGGTTTTACAAGAACTGAATTTAACCATTCATTAAAGAATACGCCGTTCGAAATGTATAATCTGAACAATAAGCCAATTAATGCAACGATAAAGATTGTTAACATACCTGGTAACAACTTTGCAAATGCTTTTGATACTGCTGGTGGAACGCCATCTGGTAATTTAATGACTAATTGTTTCACTCTAGCTAAACGTACAAAAATTTCAGTCGCAATAATCGCAACGATAATACCTGTAAATAAAGCTGTTGAGTTTAATGAATTCCAACTAATAAATCCCCAAGTTCCACCTGTAGCTGTCTTACCACCATTTAACGTAACAGATACTGCAGCTAATGATTGTGGAACAAGTACAAAGTAACACGCTAATGCAACAAGCATTGCTTCAAAACCTTCATCACCATAAGAACGAGCTAATCTATGCGCGATCCCTACAACGGCAAATACTGTCATAAATGCAAATGTTCCCCACCAAATATCACTGCCTAGTGTTTTCCAGTTTGCACCAAAGACTGTTTCCATCATTTTATCGTAGCCGTGAATTGCGCCACCTAAGTTATTAATAAGTACAGCAAAAGCTCCAATCATCGTAATGGCAATCATTCCAATTAACGCATCACGGATCGCTAACAAATGACGTTGATTACCAAACTTCGCTGCGGCAGGCATTATATACTTTTCAGCAAAACGCATCATTCAAAATACACCTTCTATTCTCTCTAGATTTTTAATTCCCCGTTTATTTTTTCAAATTTAAAGCCATTTCCAGAACAGCTTCACCATTCATCAATCCATAATGCACTGGATTAATCGTATCTACTGGTATCCCTTTAGGTTCAGCTAGTTTTTTCATTTCTGAGATTAGATAACGAACCTGAGGACCAAGAAGTAATACATCCGCTTTGACTAAATTTTCCTTTGCCTCATCACCAGCAACAGCCCATATTGTTGCCTCAATTCCTTTTGCCTTAGCTGCTTGTTCCATTTTTGTAACTAGTAGACTAGTCGACATTCCTGCAGAACATACCAATAAGATATTCATCCTACACCTCCTCAATTTTCCTCGTCGATGAAACGCTTACATTTTTACAAATAATGACAAAAGAATTACGCGTTACAATGACAAGTTGCGAATCAATTTAAATATTGCAAATCCTGTGCCAATATTCTAAAAAATCTATCTATTCGAAAACACAACAAAAAAACCTTGATAAATCAAGGTTTTCAAAACGTAGCATTTGTTCAAAATATTAGTGTTTTATAAGTGTGTAGGCTCATTTGGTACTGTGTTTACAAACACACAATAGTGTGTTGCCAAATTACACAATCTAAACGATTCCCTAAGCTGAAGTGTGTCACTCAATAACACATTAATATTAATCTTCAACTGTTAAATGAGTTTTACAAAATTCGAATACTTCTTTTTCTTCATCTTCTTCCAAATCAAAATCTAAATACTGATTTGACTCAGATTCATACAAGTCATATTTAATTAATTTCGACTCTTCACCATTTACTCCAAAAAGCACTTTTATGTATATACCTTTTTCATTAAATAATTCATCATCCTCTGGTACATTGATATAAAGAATAAACTCATATCGATCACCCTCAATGATACCAAATGGATCTTTTATTTCTTCTACAGTGTATTCTGCAATCGTTAACACAAAAACATTCCCTTCAATTTTAATATGTACTATTATACACAAAGGAATGGACAAAAAGAAAGACGCCTGCCGCAGCAGACGTCTTGATGCGTTTGAGGCGAGAGACCGGGCGGCCACATCCGCGCGTTTAGCTTGCGCATATCTCTCGTCTTACTCAAATTAGCTCATCGCAAAGAGTAATATATCATATATTTAGGAAAAAGAATAGAGGAAAAAAATAGAAGGAGCAAAAATAACCGATAAAATTACTCGACTCATTTTAGTAAATTTAAAAATGATTTTAAACTTCTCTTGTTTAGAAACAGAATTTAATGATTTTTAAGTCGAAGCAGTATTTTTTCTTTTTAGTTGTTGAGTACAGTTTATAGGTTTCTTTAAATTTTAATTCTCTTTCTATTTCATCTTTATTGAATTGAGCCATTTCTTCAAGAAACCAAGAATTCATATCCATTTGAATGACCTCCCTTTATTTACTTTAAATATATGATTTTAAGTAAAGGGAACCCATTCTTCATTGGATGGAGTTTTAGTACATCTTTAGTTGTAATGTAAAGGTAGGATTTTAGGCTGAGATTCAGGGTTTAACAGAAGAACAATAAAAACCGAGCGATATGTCTGTTATTTTACAGATTTTATCACTCGGTTTAATCTTTTAGCGCGCTCGACAGGATTCGAACCTGCGACACACGGTACCGGAAACCGTTGCTCTATCCACTGAGCTACGAACGCATTATAATATAAAGGTAAATAAGTAGATCGTATTGTCGCCCCAATCTCAGGAGGCAGGTGCAAGGAGCAGCTCGATTGGTGCGCTGCAGTTTCGCTTTGTAGCTTATTCAAACGTGCTCTATCCACTGAGTTAACAAAGATTGAGAAAAATGTAAGGTCTAGAAAAAGATTTATATAAAAAATCTTATGTTTTATTATATCGTTAGAATGTTCTGACCGCAATGATTTAGGTTTCTTTTTGAGGTAGAAAAAGAAGAAGATACACTTTAGAATGGTTTGTGTGCCTATTCTTCTATAAATTTTGTTTTATAGATTTTTCCCTTTTGTTTTGATGGCTTTGTAAAATCGTTTAAACTCATCGTCTTCTATATACGGAAGACGCGATGAAATTATATTTAATTCTAATCTATCAACAAAACTATAGTACTTGTTTTTTCAGAAGTTAAAATATTTAGAGCAATTTTTTTAGATAAATAATTTCAAATGATTAGTTTATAAGTTCATTTTCGATCTTAATTGAAAAATAAACTGATTAATAAACTGTTATTTTACGCTAAGTAAAGGATATTTAAGTAGCATTTTATCTTAAACTTTTTTTGATGAATTAGTTGATTGGAACGGAGGGATGCTCGACTCCTATGGGATAAGCGAGAAGGCTGAGACCCCGCAGGCTCGCCGAGAAGGCGCTCAGGTCTCGCCCCCATGGAAAGCGAGCATCCCGCAGTGGAAATCAACCTCACTAAACACCTTTACGAAAACTTGGTAATTAAATTGACAAGACTGTTTTTCAATAGTGTGACGCCCCCTGTATATAGAGGACGTTATTTACTTTTTACTTCTTCTTTTTCTTCCATTCTCATTCATTTCCAAACAATATCTGCTCCCGATTATTTAATTAACCGAATAGGATTCATTTTGTTATTAGTTTTTTAACTGATCAAAAGAAAAACTACATAAAGTTACGTTTAATAATAGGAAAAGTCGTTAATGATGTTGAAGTATTAGATAAATAGATATGTTATAAAAGGTCAATATTTTTTAGTTTAAATAATACATTAAATATAGCATCTCTTTTATTTGACCTTTTCTGACCTTAAAGGTATTATTGTATTAATCATTCATTTGTTTTAAACAAGGAGGAGAAAAAATGAATTTAATTCCTACAGTTATTGAACAAACAAGTCGTGGTGAGCGTGCGTATGATATATACTCTCGTCTATTAAAAGACCGCATCATCATGTTAGGTAGCGCAATCGATGATAACGTAGCTAACTCAATTGTTTCACAACTTTTATTTTTAGCAGCAGAAGATCCAGATAAGGATATTTCATTATACATAAATAGTCCAGGAGGAAGTATTACTGCTGGTATGGCTATTTATGATACGATGAACTTTATTAAGCCACAAGTATCTACAATATGTATTGGTATGGCGGCTTCAATGGGTGCTTTCTTATTATCTGCTGGGGAAAAAGGAAAGAGATATGCTCTTCCAAATGCAGAAGTTATGATTCACCAACCATTAGGTGGTGCTCAAGGGCAAGCTACTGAAATCGAAATTGCAGCTAAGCGAATCTTGTTCTTACGTGATAAATTAAACAAAATTCTTGCAGATCGTACTGGTCAACCATTAGATACGATCGAGCGTGATACAGAGCGCGATAACTTTATGACTGCAGACCGTGCATTAGAATACGGATTAATTGATAAAGTAATTTCTAATACTGCAGCTATTAAATAATAATAAAAAACTAGCCGTAATTTCTCGGCTAGTTTTTTTATAGAAAAAATTGGACATCCAACTTGTGAATGTCCAATTACATCAAATTTCTTCTCCAATAAAGTCCATTACGGCTTCCATCGCTTCAACTTCATCGTCGCCAGTAACAGTAATTACGATTTCTTCTCCATGAGGTACAGCAAGACTCATAACACCCATGATACTTTTAACGTTTACTTGTTTACCTTTGTAAGCTAATAATACTTCTGAGCGAAATCTCGTAGCAACTTGAACAAATTGTGCTGCTGGACGAGCCTGTATTCCAGTTTCTAATAGTACTCTTCCTTTTTTCTCAATCATTTTTTCTTCCCTCTTAACTTTTATTTTATTTTTATCGGTTCTCCCGCTCTTAGTTTATCAGCTATTTCATCAATTTTACGTAGTCGATGATTGATTCCTGATTTACTAATTGCACCACTAGATACCATTTCACCTAACTCTTTTAATGTTACATCCTCATACGCTACTCGAAGTTCTGCAATTTCACGTAGCTTCGGCGGTAATATATCTAAACCAACTGAGTTTTGGATATAACGTATATTTTCAATTTGCCTAAAGGCTGCACTGATTGTTTTATTTAAGTTCGCAGTTTCACAATTTACTAGACGATTAACACTGTTTCTCATATCTCTTAGAATGCGGATATCCTCAAACCTTAATAAAGCTGAATGTGCACCAACAACGTTTAAAAACTCAGTAATTTTTTCTGCTTCCTTTAAGTACGTGATATAACCTTTACGTCTCTCCAGTGTTTTAGCATTTAATCCGAACTCATTCATTAGACGGCAAATTTCTTCCGTATGCTCTTTATATAGTGAAAAAATTTCTAAATGATATGAAGATGTCTCTGGATTATTTACTGAACCACCAGCTAGAAAAGCACCTCTTAAATAGGAGCGTTTACAACATTTCTTCGCAATTAGCTCTTTTGCTATTTCATTCGTAAAGGTAAATCCTTCACCAGTTATATAAAGATCATTTAAAATATGTTTCGCTTCTTCTTTTATTCGAACAATATATACATTGTTCTTTTTAAGACGCATTTTTTTACGAACGAGCAATTCAACGTCCACATCATAAACACGTTTAATTAATACATATATTCTTCTAGCTATTGCTGCATTTTCAGTAACTACATCTACAATAAATTGGCGATTCGCAATTGATAATGAACCATTCATTCGAATTAAAGAGGATAGCTCAGATTTTGAACAACAATCTTTGATCTCAATCGTTGTTAATTCTTTTTTCGTTTCTGATGCAAAGGACATTTGAATCACCCCCTCCTTCTAGCTCTATATATTTTTTCATTATTCTTTTATTTTTGTCGGGATTAGATCACATAAGATTTCAGCTAACTTTACTGTATCATGCCTAATCACATTATCATCATATTTAACGATCGACTTATGAACAATTTCTAGATTTAAAGATTCAAGCTCATTTATATCAAGTTTTACTTGTTGAGCATGTTCTTCCTTATAAAGTTCTAAAATATTTTTAGGCATTGTGCCTTCATTGACAATTATTGTATCGATAAAGCTTGAGTCTAAATGCTGGTATAGAGCCCTTACGTGATCACTAGCTGTATAATGCAAAGTTTCACCCGCTTGAGTCATCACATTACATACATATACTTTTTTAGCATTTGAATTTACAACAGCCTTCCCAATTTTAGTAACTAATAGATTAGGAAGGATACTCGTATATAAACTACCCGGTCCAATTACAATTAAGTCAGCACGATTAATTTCATCAAGTGCTTCTTTTAAAGGTTCAACATTTCCTGGTGCTAAAAATACTCTTTTAATCTTCTTACCAGAATAAGGAATTTTTGATTCACCTGAAACAATAGTGCCATCTTCTAATTCAGCTTTTAATACGACACTTTGATTAGCTGCTGGTATAACTTTCCCTCTAACATTTAATACCCTTCTCATTTCAATGATTGCACGGTAAAAATCACCTGTAATCGCAGTCATTGCACTTAGCATTAAATTACCTAGAGAATGTCCAGAAAGGTCTCCAGATGTTGCAAATCGATGTTGGAATAATTCTTCCAACATCGGTTCCACATCTGATAACGCGGCAAGTACATTTCGTACATCACCAGGTGGTGGAATTTTCAACTCGTCACGTAATCGTCCAGAGCTACCACCATCATCTGCAACTGTAACGATAGCGGTAATATCAACGGGATGTTTTTTCAACCCACGAACTAAAACAGATAGTCCCGTTCCGCCTCCAATTATTACTATTTTCGAACGTTGACTAACCATTATTTATGACTCCTTTTTTCAACGTCCCGATGACTAACATTCGTATCATATTGATCCTTATAGTAGTTAGCTAAATACTCTGCTAAAGTAACAGAGCGATGCTGTCCACCTGTACATCCGATCGCAATGATTAGTTGTCGTTTACCTTCTCTTTTATATTGAGGTAACATAAAACTAATTAAATCAATTAATTTCAGCATAAATTCGGTTGTCTCATTAAATTTTAGAACATAAGAGGAAACTTCTTCATCTAAGCCAGTTAAAGGACGCATTGATTCAATATAAAATGGGTTTGGTAAAAATCGTACGTCAAATACTAAATCCGCATCAATCGGTATTCCATACTTAAAACCGAATGACTGAATATTTACTGAAAAACCTTCTTGTTCATTTTCTCTAAATTGTTCAATTATTTTTTCTCGTAATATTTTAGGCTTTAAATCTGAAGTATCATAAATTAATTGTGCACGCCCTTTTACCTCGGCTAAAAGAGTACGTTCCAACTCAATTCCCTTTAATGGAGATCCTGTTGGAGAAAGTGGATGTGAGCGACGAGTTTCTTTGTATCGAGTAACAAGTGCAGCATTCGTTGCATCTAAAAATAAAATTTGAGGGATGATTGAAGGAGTAGACATTAATTGATCTAACGAATTCCCTAACTGATCAAAAAATTCTCTTCCTCGTAAATCCATAACAAGAGCAACTTTATCTGTTGTATTGTGATCCGGGTCCTTTAATAGCTCTACAAATTTTGGAAGTAGAGCAGGAGGAAGATTATCGACACAGAAATAACCGATATCTTCTAACGCTTGAACAACGACAGTCTTTCCAGCACCTGACATTCCAGTTATAATAACCATTTTTACATGTGATCTTGTAGGCATTTAACTCAACCCTTTCTATAATTTAGGTTAACTAGGATTTAAACGATATCTTAATAATTCAAAATCCGGTGTATAGACAAAGGTACCATGTAAAATTTCTTTACCCTTTAGTAAATAATCAATAATATGATAGTCACCTGCTGCCATAGGAAGACTTTTCACTTCATCTATTGCATGCCAGCGAAGAATTCCTTCTTCACACTCATCTTGATTTTCACCGTCAAACTCGGTAGCCAAAAATGAAAACATCATCCATTCATTCACTACCTTAGCATCTTCTTCTATAATAATTGTAAAAACACCTTTTAATTTTGGGTTTTTTAAGTAAACACCTGTTTCTTCACGATATTCACGAACAACTGCTTCTCTAATGTTTTCACCTGGCTCCATCTTACCGCCGGGTGCAACCCACCAGTTTCTTCTAGGTTTTTGTAGCAAGAGGATATTATTTTCATTTACCAAAACACAATGTGTAACTCTTTGCATTTCTTATACCTCACTTACAATTTGGACTTGCAGTTGGTTGAAACTGCCCAATCTATATTATACCGTTAAACTAGTCAGACAACAACTTGTTAAGAGTGGGAATTAGGGTTGAAAGGTCTATGCTAAAGGAAAAGATTTTGTGGGTTCGAACTAGGCGTGAGGAACAAAACCGATCACTTTCGGAGACAATTAAAGAAAATTTACTGATTTACGAGCTTTCTAGCGAAGACTAAAGGCGATGTTGCATTTATACTTAATTGCTACTACGATAGGTCCTCCTTTGTCGCTACAAATTTATACTTTAATGCACAAAAAAAGGGAACATGGACAAGCGCATATCCATGTTCCTATATATTAGGGGGCTCTCTGGTTATTGTCTATATTACAGTAACTATATTTCAGGAGAGTTACACCCTAATTACATATAAGTTTCAGAATATTACAATTTCGTTCACAATTCTAAAACTTAATTTTATATGTCAGTTTATTGTTTCTAATCAAGATTAGTTAGTTTTAGATAATTCTTCTTTTAATTCTTCAATATAATGTTGTACTGCTTGAGCAGCAATACTTCCGTCTCCAGTAGCTGTTACAACTTGACGTAAAGTTTTTTCACGAACATCACCAGCAGCAAAAATTCCAGGTACTTTTGTTTCCATTACATCGTTTGTTTCGATATATCCATTTTCATTCGTAATACCTAAACTTAAGAATGGTTTTGTTAATGGCAGCATTCCAATATAGATAAATACGCCATCTGTTTTAAATTCAGTTTCTTCACCATTTTGAGTATCTACAAGCGTTACGCTACTTACTTTACCATCAGTTCCGTTAACTTCTTTGATTGTAGAATTCCAAATAAATGAAATTTTTTCATTTGCAAATGCACGGTCTTGAAGAATTTTTTGAGCTCGTAATTGATCTCTACGGTGAACGATTGTAACTTTAGAAGCATATCGAGTTAAATATACGCCTTCTTCTACTGCTGAATCTCCGCCACCTATAACTACTAATTCTTTATCCTTAAAGAATGCTCCATCACAAACAGCACAGTAAGATACACCACGTCCTCCAAGCTCTTGCTCACCTGGAACACCAATTTTTTTGTATTCTGCACCAGTTGAAATAATAATTGCGCGTGCTTTGTACTCTTTTTTACCAGCAATGATTGTTTTATATTCTTTACCGTCGATAATTTCTTTAATGTCACCATAAGCGTATTCAGCACCAAATTTTTTCGCATGATCAAACATTTTATTTGATAAATCCGGGCCTAAAATACTATCAAAACCTGGGTAGTTTTCAATTTCTTCAGTATTTGCCATCTGTCCACCTGGAATACCACGTTCCATCATTAATGTAGAAAGATTTGCACGAGATGTATATACAGCTGCCGTCATCCCTGCAGGACCAGCTCCAATGATAACAACATCATAAATTTTTTCTTCCATTTCTTAATCACTCCTTGTACTTAAATGGCTAATTGCCCTACTTCATTAACTATCACTATCCTAATACGCGATGACATAAAACAACAAATCATATGCTCATGATAAAAAAAACTCTTCGACTGACGAGCTTTTAGGAGAAGTCAGAGGCGTAGTTGCACTTATACTTAATTCCTAGTATTTGCTACCACATCGAGTACAAATCCTTGCTTCCAATTTATACTCACCTTAATGAGAAATAAAGAAAGCTTGCATTAACACCATCTGGTATTAAAACAAGCTTCGAATGGCGCTAATGCCTTTATTTAATAAATAGGTAGAGATATTATAGTTTGCTGCAATTTTCTTTTGTGATACACGTTTTACTTCATTTTCAACAAGATAATGTGTAGCAGCTAATAAAACATCTTCACTTACAGGTAATTCTTTATATTTTAAGGTAAGTTCACAAATAGCGAAAAACCATAATTGAAGATGATTACGTAGTATTATATAATCTTCTTCCCAAGTTGTTTGTACTTTCTTTGCTCCGTTAATCGCAATATTCAATGATGGATGAGGCTCTAGATAACACATATTATTTAGAAGAACCTGTTCTAATTGTTCATCGAGACCAATATTTTCTAATGGATTTAAATCTTGAAGGATTGAACTAAATTTTTGTTCATAATAATATTCCTTCATAAAATAGATTAATCCCCATCTCTCACTATTCGAATTGGAGTATTTTGCTTGGTACTCTGTTTCAGCCATTAATTGTTCGATTTCATTCGATGAATGCTTTTTTTCAGCCCATGGAGCTAATTCCTCATGATCATCAAATTCACTAGTCATTTCAAAATTCCAAATACGCTCCGCCGTTTCAATTCTTCCAGATTGATAAGCTGCATCACAGAACATATAATAAAACTGTATTTCACGATCTGGTCGTTCCATGTACAGTAAATTAAATAACTTATAAGCTTCTTCATACTTCTTGAACTGATAGAAAAGTACGCCAAGCTTATGGCGGTGCTCTTCAGAGATTGGAACAATATTTGATAAGCCTTCAAGATATTGCAGAGCAATTTCTTGTTCATTTAATATTCTTTTTAGCATTGTTAAATGAATTAAAGCTGATAAATTACCTGGATTATGTTCTAAAACATATTGTAATACTCTTTCAGCTTCCTCAGGATTACCTAAATGAAGCTCTACTAAAGCTAAGTTATTATAAGCAGGCCAAAATTCTTGATACTTATCAACAATAGTAAGTAAAGTTGTTTTAGCAGATTTCCAATCATGATTTGCCAAATAGCTTGTAACTCGCTCTTGAAGCACTAATAAATCATCATTAATACTTAAATCATCATCTTCTTCACTATGAATAATATCTAAATAGTCTTCTAGTTCTTCTAATTGCTCTTCATCCGTGCCAATTTCTAAATACTTTTGAGCATACAAATTGGCTTTTTGGAACAATCCTAATTCAAAAAATGCAAATGCTAATAAATAATATACATCCTCATTTGTTGGATATTTATCTAAAATATATTCTAAAATTGTTATTGTCGTTTGATATTGATGTAATGATAAAAGCTTTCTAGAAATATCTATAAGAACTGTTTGATTTTCTTCATTTTCAGCAGCTTTTTTTAAATAATAAATCGCTTGCTCAGAATCGTTACTATTATAAGCTTTCATCCCTTTTTCATAGAAATAATCTTTCGGTAACGAGAACGAAACGACATTATGAAATTGATTTGTTTGATTCCCCAAATTTTCAGACATTCGATCCTCCAGTTTTTCAAGCTTATCACAGTATATCACATAAAAAGAGGAAATAGTCGCCGTCCAAATTATAAGAATTTTAGACGAACGTACAATTTCCACATTATCTAAATAAGTTGTCAAAGTATTATTTTAACCGAAACAAAAAATATTGAAAACTACTTTTTAAATAGTAGTATCAGATTGAGGTAATGAAATAATAACCATAGGATTACCTCCAACGAATGCACCAGCTGGAACATCCTTGTTGACAAGTGTTGCAGCTGAAACTTTCGCACCATCACCTATTGTGACACCCGGCAGGATTGTCGTATTTGCACCAACTAACACATTATTACCAATAATGACTTCTCCTAATCGATATTCATTAATTAAATATTCATGCGCCAAAATTGTTGTATTATAGCCGATAATCGAATTACTACCAACTGAAATTAATTCTGGAAACATTAAATCAGGCGTTACTTTAAATGCAAAGGCTGCATACTCTCCTACTTTCATTCCAATGAGATTCCTATACATCCAGTTTTTCAGTCTAAAGAAAGGGATATAACGAGCTATTTCAATGACAATAGTATTTCGAAATGTTTTCCAAAACGAAACAGTCTTGTAGACTTGCCAAAGTGAATTTTCACCTTCAATTAGGTAGCGTTTCGTTTTCCTCAATTCTCATCAATTCCTAAAATTCGTAAGAGATCACTCATCTTTTCAAGCATAAAATCAGGTTTAAAAGTAGCTAAAAATTCTTTTCCTTTTAGTGACCAAGCAACACCTGCTGTTTTCGTTCCAGCATTTCGACCACCTTCAATATCATGGTAATTATCGCCCACCATTATACTCTCTTCAGGAATAGAATTTAATTTTTTTAAAGCTAATTGAATCGGTTCTGGATGTGGCTTTGCATTTTGCACGTCATCTATTGTGATAACAGTATCAAAGAATTGCTTTAATCGACCAAAACTTAAGCCCATCTCAACAACATTTCGTGCCTTTGTTGTTACAATCCCAATTTTATATCCTAACTTGTGTAAAGTTTCAATCGTCTCATAAACCGTTTCATACTCCTCAACAAACTCATCATGCATCTCCATATTAAAACTGCGATATTCCGAGATGAACTCGTCAACTCTTTCTGCATCTACCGTAGAGAATGATTCAGTTAAAGTTGGACCCATAAAAGGTATAACATGTTCACGTTTATATTGTTCGGGATAATATTTATTCAAAGTATGCAAGAATGAAGCAATAATTAATTCATTTGTATTGATTAAAGTACCATCTAAATCAAAAAGAATCGTATTTATTTTCATAAGAATTTCCTTTCTATTTCACTTCAGCTTTTAAACTTGATTCAGTTTTTCTCCCTACTCTTCCTACGATTCTTGCAACTATACAAGTAACAACTAATGCGACAAAGAAACGAATTAAAAATAAGTATAAAACTGGAATCCCTAAAGGAATAAAGAGAAGTGTATCTTCTACTACAGCATGACAAGCTACTAAAAATAAGAAAACGAGGTATAAATCTCGTTTCGAAACACCATCTTCTTTAACGGCTTGAATCATAACACCTGCTCCAAAAGCTAATCCAAAAAACAATCCCGCGGCTAATGTAACTCCAGCTTTTGCTTCAACACCGATTAATTTAGTAAATGGAGATAATGCTTTTGTTATATAATTCATCCACCCATAATCTTTTGCAATTTGAATAACTAGCATTAATGGAAAAACAATTTTAATAAGGTTTAAAATACCCATTAATGATGAAATGATGGCATTATAAATGATATCCCATCCTGACTGGTTAACGCTCTCTGCAACAGCAATGCCTTTATGAACAATTTCTGTTCCACCAGACCAAAAGAAATGGATACAAATAGCAGAGATAATTGCAAATCCAATCCTTACTAAAACAACAAAAGATGCTCGAACTCCTACAGCAGTAGCTACTGTCGTTTCAACAAATAGATTATGAGAAAAACTTAACATAACTGCAAGGATCAATGCCTCCTTAACAGTTAAATCCATCGGTAGCATTGCTCCAAGGGCTGCATAAAGATTTAAAACATTTCCTAAAACTAATACTAATGCTGCATCTCCCTTTAAACCGATAAAACTCATTAATGGTTCAAGAATATTAACAAACCAGTCCATTAGTGCAGTTTCTTTAATGATCGTTAAAATGAAAGAAATAGGGAAAATTATTTTCCCTATTTTCCAAGAAGTTTGTAAACCAACTAGTAACCCTCTCTTTAAAGTTTCCAACGTGCTCCCCACTCCTGTTTTACAAACTTATGCGTCTAAATAACGCTCATTCGATAACCCTTTAACTCTACGATAAACAAGAATGATAATAGATAGTATGATAATTACGACTGAAATAAATTGAGCCATTCTAATTGTACTTGTTAACATTAAACTATCTGTTCTCAGTCCTTCAATAAAGAAACGACCAACTGAGTACCAAATTAAATAAGTTAAAAACATTTCACCACGTCTTAGATTCACTCTTCTTAAAATTAGTAAGAAGATAATCCCTAATAAACTCCATAATGATTCATATAAAAATGTTGGATGATAATACGTTCCATCAATATACATTTGATTAATAATCCAAGTAGGTAAATGAAGACTTTCTAAAAATGATCTTGTTACTGGACCTCCATGAGCCTCTTGGTTCATAAAGTTTCCCCAACGTCCAAGCATTTGGCCTACTAAAATACTTGGTGCTGCAATATCTGCAAGCTTCCAAAATGAAATGCCTCTTTTCTTTGCAAAAAAGTAACTAGCAATAAACGCCCCAATTAAACCACCGTGAATAGCTAATCCACCATGCCAAATGGCCGGTATTTCACTAACATGCTTAGAATAGTAGCTCCACTCAAATAGTACATAATAAATTCTAGCCCCTATAATGGCTGAAGGTAGAGCTACTAAAATCAGATCCAAAAATGTATCATCAGGTATTCCACGTCGTTTACTTTCACGAATTGCCAACCATAAACCTAATACAACACCTAAACCGATCAATACTCCATACCACTTTATTGAAAGAGGACCTAAGTGTAAAAATACTTTATCTAATGGCTGAATATTTGACTCCATTTCAATTTCCCCACTTTTTCATTAAATTAAATCACTAACGTTATTACCGCCTTGAATTACTTTCTCTAAACGATCTGCAAATTGCTGCGCAGCATTTACACCCATATTTTTCAAACGGAAATTCATCGCTGCTACTTCAATAATAACAGCTAAATTTCGACCTGGTCGAACAGGCAATGTGATTTTCGAAATATCTGTATCTAATATTTTAAGTTTTTCATCGTCTAAGCCAACTCGGTCATAAACCTTTTGGGAATCCCAAGTCTCTAAGTCAATATTCAACGTAATACGCTTGTAATTACGAACAGATCCTGCTCCAAAAAGAGTCATTACATTAATAATTCCTAATCCACGAATTTCTAATAAATGCTCAATTAATTCTGGCGATGAACCAATCAGCGTATCCTCATCAGTTTGACGAATCTCTACTGAATCATCTGCTACTAATCGATGACCACGTTTTACTAACTCTAGAGCCGTTTCACTTTTACCTACACCACTTTTACCAGTAATTAATACACCGACACCATAAATATCGACTAGTACACCGTGTAATGCTGTAGTTGGAGCAAGTTTAGCCTCTAAATAACTCGTAAGTCTACTGTACATTTTAGTTGTCTTACTGTTTGATAGTAAAATAGGTACGCCTGTTTCTTCACCCGCTTCAATTAGTTCGGATGGAATTTCTAAACCTCGTGTCACGATAATACAAGGCGTATCATCTGCACAAAGTTTTCTTAATCGATTATGTTTTTCTTCGTCAGTTAAGCTATGATAAAAAGTTAATTCTGTTTTCCCTAATATTTGTACTCGATCAGATGGATAGTATGTAAAAAAACCTGCAACCTCTATACCTGGGCGAGATAAGTCAGTCGTGTTAATCGAACGATTCAACCCCGCACTTCCACTAATGACCTCTAATTTAAAATACTCAACTAAATTCTTTGTACGTAATTTAGCCATACAAGCCTCCTAAGGATTAATAATTATGTATTATCTCTCATATTGTACCATTTTTAAACTTTGTGGGAAAATGTCGACAAGTCAGTAACTGAGCTAAAACGATTAAAAATCATTAATGTAAAAGTGAATTTATCATGATATTTAGTAACTTCAATCAGTTTTTGCATTTAATGATCATCAGTAAATGACGACGGAGTTCACATAATGTTCGAAAATCCCATTAATCTAAAAAACAAAAAAAGAGACTCTCAAAAGTACTTTAACTTAAGAGACTCCCTTTTTCTACCGATGACTATGCTTTTTTTTATCCTTTGAACCAAACACAAAATATTGAATTAACATACTGAATGTACTAATTAGAATCGATGCGATAATAGCAGTTCCAAAACCATTTACTCGTAAGGCATCCCCTAATAAATAATCAGTAATTTCTAGCGTAAATGCATTAATAATAAACAGGAATAATCCCATTGTAAAAATGGTTACAGGTAAAGTGATTAAAATTAAGATTGGGCGAATAATTGTATTTAAGATCGATAATACCAACGCAGCAATGATAGCCGTTGGAATATTTTTTACATAAAAATCTGGTTGCAGAAATCCTGCTACTACAATAAAAACTAAGCTATTAATAGCTAATGAAAATAACCATCTCATTTATTTCACATCACCTTCTTCTGGAACAACAAATATCCAAATTAAATACACGAATAGAAGTGCCCCAAATCCTACGAAGAATAATATAACAAACAGTAAACGGATTAATGTACTGTCCAAATTAAAATACTTACCTAATCCACCACAAACACCTGCAAGCATAGAATCTTTAGAAGATCGATATAGTTTTTTCACAAAAATCTCCTCTCTATCGATACGCCCTCATTTTTTTATCATTACTATTTCATTATTTATTCTATGTTAAAACATTAAAGAAATGTGGACTACTTTTCAAGTAAAAGGAACTATGAATGACATAAAGTCCTACCTGTCAATTAATGACCAAATTTTCGTAAAAGGAGTTTAGTGAGCTTGATTTCCACTACAGTATTGACCGTTTTATATATCAACATCCTGACAAAGAAAAAGAAGAATAGTTGATTTCTGTTTGAGAATGCTCACTGTCCAGCTAATTCAACTGGAGTTGAGCACCCTTTTCGTTTCAATCAACTACTCTTTTACATCAATATTTCAATTACTATCCACTTATAAAAAGAGACTTTTTTAAGATTCCATCAATGCTAATCTTTTTTCCATTCTAGCTTTGTCACGTTCTAATACAGCTTTTAAATACTTACCTGTATGAGATGCTTCAACTTTACATAGTTTTTCTGGTGTACCAGTTGCTACGATTGTACCACCTTTGTCTCCACCTTCTGGTCCTAGATCGATTAGATGGTCGGCTGCTTTAATAACGTCTAAGTTATGTTCAATTACAAGTACAGTATCTCCATTATCTACTAGTCTTTGTAATACAACTAATAATCGTGCAATATCATCAACATGAAGCCCTGTTGTAGGTTCATCTAATATATATAAAGTTCTTCCATTCGTACGTTTATGAAGCTCAGAAGCTAGTTTTACACGTTGCGCTTCTCCGCCGGATAAAGTCGTAGCAGGTTGACCTAATGTAATATAGCCTAAACCTACATCATTTAACGTTTGAAGTTTACGTTTTATCTTAGGAATATTTTCAAAGAATGAAACTGCATCCTCAACTGTCATATCTAAAACTTCAGAGATCGTTTTATCTTTATACTTAACTTCTAAAGTTTCTCGATTATATCGTTTACCATGACAAACCTCACATGGTACGTAAACATCCGGTAAGAAATGCATTTCGATTTTAATGATTCCATCACCTCGACATGCTTCACATCTACCGCCTTTAACGTTGAAGCTAAAACGACCTTTCTTATAACCGCGAACTTTTGACTCATTCGTAGCAGCATATACATCTCGAATATCATCAAATACACCAGTATAGGTAGCCGGATTTGAACGAGGAGTACGACCAATTGGTGATTGATCAATATCAATAACCTTCTCCAATTGTTCAATCCCTTTAATTTCTTTATGCTCACCTGGACGTACTTTCGAACCATTTAATTTTTGAGCTAATGATTTATATAAAATCTCATTTATTAATGTACTTTTCCCTGATCCTGATACACCTGTTACTGCAACGAATGTACCTAATGGGAATGAAGTTGATACATTTTTTAAATTGTTTTCTTTTGCTCCAACAATTTTAATTTCACGTCCATCGCCTTTTCTACGCTCAAGCGGTACAGGAATAAACTTCTCACCCGATAAGTACTTCCCTGTTAATGAATTTTGATCATTCATTACTTCATTTGGCGTTCCTTGTGAAATGACCTGTCCACCGTGAATACCAGCTCCTGGTCCGATATCAATTAAATAATCTGCTGCTAGCATCGTATCTTCATCATGTTCTACAACAATTAATGTATTTCCGATGTCTCTCATATTTAACAATGTTGAGATTAAACGATCATTATCACGTTGGTGTAATCCAATTGATGGCTCATCCAAAATATATAATACACCCGTTAATCTCGAACCAATTTGAGTCGCTAAACGAATCCTTTGAGCTTCTCCACCAGATAATGTCCCTGCAGCTCGGTTCAATGTTAAATAATCTAAACCTACATTTACTAAAAAGCCTAAACGCTCTCTAATTTCTCGAAGGATTAGATTTGCAATTTTTTCTTGTTTTGGTGTTAAATCAAGCGATCCAAAGAAATCAAATGCTTCTTTAACTGACATTTTTGTTACTTCACCGACATGCAAGCCACCAATAAATACTGCAAGTGCCTCTTTTCTTAGACGATGCCCTTTACAAGTTGGACAATGTTGTTGAGCCATGTATTTTTCCATTTGCTCACGAATAAAATCTGAAGATGTTTCTTTAAAACGTCTTTCTACATTGGAAATAACACCTTCAAATTCAATCATCGCTTCACGTACATGACCTTGCTCGTTATCATATTTAAAATAGATTTGTTCTCCATTACTACCATAAAGAATTTTATCTTGTTGATCCTTTGGTATATCCTTAAATGGAATATTCATTTCAATTCCATAATGATTACATACACTTTCTAATAATTGAGGATAATACATCGAGCTAATTGATTCCCACGGTGCTATAGCATTTTCTTTAAGAGTTAATTCATCATTTGGGATCACTAAGTTTATATCCACTTCTAATTTCGTTCCTAATCCATCACATGAATGACAAGCACCAAACGGGCTGTTAAACGAAAACATACGCGGTTCTAATTCCCCAATTGAAAAACCACACAGTGGACATGCATGATGTTCACTAAATAGTAATTCTTCTTCACCTATTACATCAATAATCACTCGACCTTCTCCTAGTTTTAATGCTGTTTCAAGAGAATCAGCTAGTCGAGATGCTACACCATCTTTTACAACAATACGGTCAATTACAACTTCGATTGAATGCTTCTTATTTTTCTCTAATTCTATTTCATCAGATACATCAAATAGCTCACCATCAACACGAACGCGAACGAACCCTTGTTTTTTAATTTCTTCAAATACTTTTACATGTGTCCCTTTACGACCAGATACCACTGGAGCAAGCACTTGAATTTTTGTTCGTTCAGGATACTCCATTACACGATCTACCATTTGTTCAACTGTTTGAGAAGAAATTTCGATCCCATGATTTGGACAAATCGGAGTTCCAATACGAGCATAAAGAAGTCGCAAGTAGTCGTAAATCTCTGTTACAGTACCAACTGTCGAACGGGGATTTCGGCTAGTCGTTTTTTGATCAATTGAAATCGCAGGTGAAAGTCCTTCAATTGAATCAACATCCGGTTTATCCATTTGACCTAAAAATTGACGAGCATACGCAGATAATGATTCTACATATCTGCGTTGACCTTCTGCATAAATCGTATCAAAAGCTAGAGATGACTTACCTGATCCCGATAAACCAGTTACAACTACTAATTGATTACGAGGAATCGTAACATCAATATTTTTTAAGTTATGCGCTCTGGCCCCTTTAATAATTATTTCATTCATACTTTTCAAGTTCTTCACCTCTCAGACTTCAATTCTAATATTAAGTCACGAAGTTCTGTTGCTCGTTCAAAATCAAGCGCCTTCGCTGCGTCCTTCATTTCCATTTCAATTGATTGAATAAATAAATGTCGTTCTTTTTTGTTCATTTTCTTATATTTAGCACTAATGCCGTTTTCATAAACTTCTTCTTCTTCAGCTACAGAAGTAGCTCGAATCACATCACGTACTTGCTTAATAATCGTTTTAGGAGTGATTCCATGTTTTTTGTTATATTCTTCCTGAATCTCACGACGACGTTTTGTTTCATTAATCGCAATATCCATCGACTTCGTCATTTTATCAGCATACATAATAACATGACCATTTGAATTCCTTGCAGCCCGACCAATTGTTTGGATTAATGAACGTTCAGATCGTAAAAATCCTTCTTTATCTGCATCTAAAATTACAACTAATGAAACTTCAGGAATATCTATCCCTTCACGTAAAAGGTTAATACCAATTAACACATCATATTTACCTAAACGAAGATCACGAATAATTTCAATTCGTTCAAGCGTTTTAATTTCAGAATGTAAATAGTTAACCTTAATACCGATTTCTTTCAAATAATCCGTTAAATCTTCAGACATTTTCTTTGTTAGAGTAGTAATTAGTACTCTCTCATTTTTTGCAATGCGATTACGAACTTCATCGATTAAATCGTCAATTTGACCTTCAATCGGACGAACATCTATCGTCGGATCTAGTAGACCTGTTGGACGAATAATTTGCTCTACTTTCTCAGGACATAGTTCTAGCTCATATGGTCCAGGTGTCGCAGTTACGTATATAGTTTGTTGCACTTTTTCCACAAACTCTGCAAACTTTAAAGGTCGATTATCCAATGCAGAAGGCAGACGGAATCCATGATCTACTAATACTTGCTTTCGAGCTTGGTCACCGTTAAACATTCCTCGGATTTGCGGAACTGTAACATGTGACTCGTCAATCACCATTAAGAAATCTTCTGGAAAATAGTCTAATAATGTATAAGGCGTAGAACCTGGTGGTCTCAGTGTTAGATGACGGGAATAGTTTTCAATTCCAGAACAAAATCCCATCTCGTTCATCATTTCTAAATCATATCTAGTTCGCTGCTCAAGCCTTTGAGCTTCTAGTAACTTACCATTATCTCTCATTTCCTTTAATCGTTCTTCTAACTCAACTTCAATATTTTTAATGGCAATTTTCATTTTTTCTTCACGTGTAACGAAGTGGGAAGCCGGGAAAATTGCAACGTGTTCACGGTCACCTAAAATTTCGCCTGTTAATGCATCTACTTCTCTAATTCTCTCAATTTCATCACCAAAAAATTCCACACGAATACAGTGCTCATCACGTGATGCCGGGAATATTTCAACAACATCTCCACGAACTCGGAAAGTACCACGTGAGAAGTCAATATCATTACGCGCATACTGAATATCTACTAGTTTATGTAATAGGTCGTCTCTACTAATTTCCATTCCAATACGAAGAGAACAGACTAATTCACGATATTCTTCAGGAGAACCTAAACCATAAATACAAGAAACACTCGCTACAATAATGACATCCTTACGTTCAAAAAGGGAGGAAGTCGCAGAGTGACGTAATTTATCAATTTCATCATTAATACTTGAATCTTTTTCAATATAAGTATCCGTTTGAGGTACATAAGCTTCTGGCTGAAAATAATCATAGTAACTTACGAAATACTCAACTGCATTATTTGGAAAAAACTCTTTTAATTCACTATATAATTGCCCTGCTAATGTTTTATTGTGAGCAAATACTAATGTTGGTTTTCCTACTTCTTTAATTACATTTGAAATGGTAAACGTTTTTCCCGTACCTGTTGCACCCAATAAAACTTGATGCTCTTTACCATTTTTAACCCCATCAACTAACTGCTTAATCGCATTTGGCTGGTCACCTTGAGGTGAATAATTAGAAACTACCTCGAATTTCTGCTCCATCTTCCCCGCCTCCATTTCCAAAACATACCTATCCTTCTATTTTACCACAAAATTTCAAAAATCAATCAAAAACAGAACAAATGTACTTTAAAATTTAATCATCTTTACATATTATCGATGTTTTGGTACGAATTCAAGTAACTAAACTAGAACGTACATTCTTCAAGTGAAGGAAAAAGTACATAAAAAGGAGGAAAGTATAGAAAAAAGAGCATAAAAAAAAGAGAAGGAGTAGGAAAAAATTTTATAAGATTTATAAAATCCTTTCCTATAACCCACTTCTTTTCTTTTTCCTGCCCTATTTATTTAAACTGAAAATCATAAACTTCTAATTTTTTTAATGCTTTACTAGTATTTCCTTTATCATTCTTTACTTCAATTCTGCCTTCGAAAACACTTTGTCCATTTGCTAAATCAGCAACAATCAAATCTTTATTGAACTTGCCAGGATTTTCAGTACTATTCGTAATTGCATATAGTTTTCCGTCGATGACTTTGTAATTTGAAAGATTATTACTATCTACCTTTTTTATGAGTACTGTTTCACCTTCGACCTTTTTATTGTTTAGATTATACTTTAAAACTGAAAGATCTTTATCACTTTGCGTTATAAAATACAAGTTTTCTTTATCAAGAATTACATTACTTTGCATTAATTGCTCTTTTTGTTCATTCGATAAATTTAAATTTTCTTCTTTACCAGTTTCTAAATTAAATATGATTACTTCATTACTAAGTTCTTCAGTTTCCGTTTCTCCATTTGTTTGAACTGTATCCTTTAGTTTTACTTTTTTGTATACATCGAATTTAGAAGGAACAGTTTCATCTGAATCTTGTATCAGATTTTGTATGTCAGTATGTGTATGAGTATTTTGATCATTGGATGATTTATTAATGACTGTACGATCAACAATTTTCTTTTGGTTTACATTAATTCGATACATGACTAATTCATTTTGATCGACATTTATATTTGAATTTGTAGTTTTATCCTTTACTACATCCGTTTTATTTTGATAAGTAGTGACAATTAAATCTTTACCGATTAATTGTACATCTTGTACATAAATATATGAGTAGTTTTCTTCCTCTGGAATATCAAGTTTAAATTTAAAACGGTCTTTATTATGAAGATCAAGACCATCTATATACATTTTAAAATGATTATTTTGGTGCTCATACGTACCACCAAGTTTTCCACCTTTTACATCAGCATACCATGCATAATCTTTATCGATATAAAATTGAGAAGAAGAAAGTTTTCCGCGCATAAAGTTTCTTTCTTTCTTTCTTAAATGATCTAATTTCTTTAGATCATAATAGTCACTATCAAGCTCACTAAGCATTGAATTTCTGTCTTTATATTCACTTCCATCAGTAGTAATAGTTAAACTTCTACCTCCACTACCTCCACTCTGATCATATCCAGCGCTAATAATTAAATCTTTAGCATATTTTGAATCTCCATTTTCAGTTTTTAAGTAAAATTTAGGTAACTTGCTTTCTGACATAGCTACTTTCGTAAAAAACGTACCTAAACTGATTGTCGTGACAACGGCTATTACTGCCAAATTACGATATCGCTTCATTCTAACTCCCCCTTAAACCGATACTTTGTTTTTTAATAAATATTTACTAAATAAGATTGAAACTGTAATGATGATTGTAAAAAGGCCTAATTCCATATAGAACACTTCACTCGGATAAAATGAAAAATCATCTCCAAACAAATAGGATTCAATAAAAGCTGGTATAAGAAGTAAACCTGCAATTGCAATCACATATAAAATCCCAAAAATTATGCCTTTCCAACGATAACTACGTTCCAATAATATGAATGTGAAGAGGGTAAATACTAGTCCCATTCCAATAAGATACCTAAAAATGAAATCCATAAAATTACTTGGTAATATCATTGTAAAAATATTAGAATTCATAAAAAGATCAATCGTACTCATTTTCCCTAAAAGTTCACTTGGAACAATTTGTTGAAATACGTTTATTTCAATCGGTAAAAGTATTAGTTGAAAAGCGAGCAAACTCAACACCATAATTAAAATCGTAGTCGCTTTGGCAAAGTAAATTGTCATTCTTGAAGTTGGTATCATAAATAAACGGTAAATAAACGTGTTTTTCCCAAAATAATCTCTGTACCAAATGATAAATACATAGAACATCATTAAAGCTATACATATAACAATTGGACCAATAAATAATGGATGATTAGCAACGTGGTTAAAGCTTAGCAATCCATTTGATGCAATGAATTCTTCGGTTGCTTTCATAGAGCTTGCGTAATTTGCATCATTCGCTGTGCTCATATAAGAAGACTTTACTAAAAACAAACTCACAAACTGTGATATAGCTACAATAATAAGTAACCCTATATATAATTTTAAAAATCGATTAACTTCAAAATTAACTAGTTTTAAATATCGATTCACGATTGATACACCTCTCTCATTACGTCCATCACAGATTTACCTTCTTCTAATCGTATTTCTTCTGTATAAAACTCTTTCAGAATTTCGCCGTTATCTAATAAAACGACCTTATCGATTAAATGCTCAATATCACTAATTTCATGCGTTGTTATAATGACGCCTCGATCTTCAATTAAGTGACTCGTAAACACTTTTGCAATTTGCTCTCTACTAAACATATCGATACCAGAAAAAGGTTCATCCATTAGAACATAATCAACATCTAGTCCTAAACCAAAAAGTAGATTGGCTTTTGCAGCATTCCCTTTTGAAAGCTCACCTAATTTCTCGTCTTCCTTTAAACGGAAAAATCCAAGTAATTCTTTTGCTCGCTCTGGATTCCAATTTACATAAAAGTCCTTCATAAACTGCATTGCTTCTCCAACTGTAAAACTAGGAAGCATGGTAAGTGTATCTGGAATAAAGGTAATATTTTCGTACATTGTATGATTCATTTTCTTATCATCTATTAATATTTCACCGCGATCAATTGGCGTAATCCCCATAATTGCCTTCATCGTTGTAGACTTACCAACACCATTAATACCAATTAAACAAGTGATTTCTCCTTTATTTGCTGTAAAAGAAATATCACGTAAAACATTTTTCCGACCATATTTTTTTGAAACATTTTTTACTTGGATCATTTAAGCATCTCCTTTCTTTTCTTCTTTTATCTTTTGTTCATAGTTTTGTTTAACCATTGTAAGTAATTCTTCCACAGGAACATTTATTACTTTAATTGAATCGACGAATTCATTTACAGCTTCCATAATCAATTCATTTCGTACACCATTTAACACGTTTATATCAGTCGTAATCTTACTAGGGAAATTTCGTTCAGTCGTAATCAATCCTTGTTCCTCCATTTCCTTGTATGCTTTTTGCACAGTATTTGGATTTATATTAAATTGAACAGCTAATTCTCTTCTTGATGGTATTTCTTGACCAGCTTCTAATAGTCTTTTGGCAATTTGTTGTTTAAAATGCCTAACGACCTGTAAATAAACTGGTTCACGGTTATTCACTATAAATTCCATCAATCCACCTCCTCGTTCTTAATACAATTTAATTAGTATGTGTGTGTACCATCTAGTTCATACACCTAACACATAACTATGCGTATTACTCGATTAATACACCTTATACGTGTACTATACAGGTAATACACTAAAATTGTCAAACATAAAATTAAAAATACTAGACAAAAATTGAATCGTTCCAATTAGTCTAGTATTTCTACGCTATCCTTAATTTAGTTTTTTTCGATCTTTTCGAACAACTAAAAAGTAAAAGAAGACACTAGGCCAAGGGAATTGAATCATTCCTAACAGCCCCCATAACCAGGCTGAACGATTTCTCTTTTTAGCGTTAGTAAAAAGTGTGATACTTTGAGTTATTAAAATTATAAAGACTAAACCTAATATGATAATATTTTCTGTTGTCCATTCCACTTTAAATCAACTCACTTTCAATTTTCTTTTTATCTCGTTTAAAAATAATTGGTAATGCAATAAAGCCTAAACCTTGAATAATAACAATACTTACTGGAGCCTCTAAAACCATAAGAAGTGCACCGATGAATAGACTGCATGCTACACAGATGAATACGATTAGTTCTTTAAGAAAAATAGTTTTCTTTTTTTCCTGATGATATTTAATTTTTTCTGTAATCGCACTGATTGAAGGTTCATGTACATTCGTTAATTCATCAAACTGCTTAAATGCTGAAACAATTTCTTCTTTATCCATCTTGCATTAACTCCTTTCTTAATTCCTTCATTCCATTATGAATTCTTGATTTAACCGTTCCTTCTCGAATTCCCATCATATTCCCAATTTCTTCGTTCGTATAGCCGTAGTAATGCTTTAATAATATAGCTGTTCGCACATCTGATTTAAGCTTTTCAAAACCCTCCACAATATCACTCCACTCAAACCCTTTATAGGCTAGCTGCCAATTTAAGGAGCGCGATAACTTTTCAGACTCATTTTTTTGCCAAAACCATTCGCGCTTTTTCCTTCTTTGTTGATCTAAATAAAGTCTAGTAGCGATTGTAATTAGCCAAGTTGAAAATTTGGATTGTCCGTTGTATTTCTTTATATTGTCATAACCTTTCAACATCGTGTCCTGCACTAAATCTTCTGCTGTTTGTTGATTTAACGTCATCTTTAAAACGTATTTATATAAAAAGGAATAATGGGTTTGAAAAAGTTTAGCAAATGCATCTTGGTCACCTTGCTGAGCAGACTTTATAATTTCTAATTCATCTAAATCAGCCATATCTTCCACCCTTCTTGCTAATCTATACAATTCTTATTTGGTTTCATTTGTTATACGAATAGGTTCTGCATATCGTTCATTTTTCTTTTAATTTTTTTCAAAAAAAAAAGTGAAGTGTAAATTCTACTTTACCCTTCACTCTTATTAAACTTATTTAGGACGATCAATCGTAAACATTTCTCCAACTTTAGCATAATCATTCCCTGCTAAACGACTTACTGCTTTTAAGCCATCTGCATCGATTCGTCCATTTTCATAAATTTCATCTTCTATATGAAAATAAACAACCTTGCCTATTAATAAGTCGCAAGCCTCATTATCTTTTCCTAATGGAATTACTTGTTCTAGAGTGCATTCCATTCGAATTTTTGACTCCTTCACTCCTGGAACTGAAACCATTACGCTATCTACTGGTGTTAAGCCTGCTAATTCGATTTCACTTTCAGTAGGTGTCAATGCAGCTGCTGTTTTATTAATTGCTTCAACATTCGATTCATCAACGATATGAACGACGAACTCTTTTTTCTCAATCGCATTTCTAGCTGTATCTTTTTGTTTACCATTTTGTCGCTGAACGGATACAGATATCATAGGTGGATTAGCCGTTACGATGTTGAAATAGCTAAATGGTGCACCATTTAAGACATTCTCATTTGATTCAGTTGTAACAAAAGCAATTGGTCTTGGAATAATTCCACCAATTAAGAACTTATAATTATCACGTTCACTTAAATCTGCTGGAGAAAAAGATTTCATCATTATTGCATACTCCTTAAAAGTTATTTTTGTACCAATCAGCTGCTGCTTCAATTTCCGATCTAGTTAAGCTATGCCCCATGTTTTCCCAATGAGTAACGACTTTTGCACCGGCACCGTCTAACAATGATGCTAATTCTTCTGTTTCTTGTGGTAAACAGATTGGATCATTTTTGCCTGCTCCAATGAAGACTGACACATCTTTCATATTTGGCAATTCTAAATCACGAATCGGTACCATTGGATGCAATAACATTGCCCCTTTAAATACATTTTGATAATGGAACAGTAGACTTCCAGCAATGTTTGCACCGTTTGAATAACCAATTGCGATCATATTGTTTGGATCAAATCCATGTTCTGAGGAAGCCAATTCAATAAACTCTTTTAATTCTTTTGTACGGAAAACTAAATCTTCCATATCAAATACACCTTCAGCTAATCGCTTAAAAAAACGTGGCATTCCATTTTCACTTACATTTCCTCTCACTGATAATACAGAAGCTTCATCATCGATCATACCTGCAATTGGTAATAGATCAAGTTCATTCCCACCTGTACCATGTAATAATAAAAATGTTGGCTTTGATGGATTACTCCCTCTATTAAATACGTGTTTCATCGTCATTCTCCTTTCACTTCTCTAACAACAATTGGTTGCAAGTGATTTTCTATCATTTCACGATGTGGTTCTTGCCACTTTGGAAGCATTAACTGTTCACCTAAATGGTCTATATTCTCATCAATCATAAATCCTGGTGGATCAGTTGCAATTTCAAATAATAACCCACCATTTTCACGAAAATAAATTGCGTTAAAATAGTTTCGATCTTTTACTTCAGTAACTCCATATTGATTATCATATAATTTATGTTGCCATTTTACATGTTCTTCATCATTACTTGCTCTCCAAGCAATATGATGGACAGTTCCTACTCCCATAGCTCCTCTTCCTACTGCTGCTAATTCAATATCGATAATATTTCCGATATCACTAGCAGCCTTAAAACGTAAATAGTTACCCTCTTGACCTAAGCATTCTAATTCCATTACGTTTTCCAACAGTTCAGCTGTTTTATTTGGTGCTCCAGAATATAAAACTGCACCACCAAACCCTTTAATTGCTACATCTTTTGTAACACCATTAAATTCCCAAGTATTTTCCTGTCCAGCTTCCCTTTCTACTAATTCAAGCTGTAAGCCATGAAAGTCTTCAAATTGAAGAAATGTTTCACCAAATCGACTTACTTTTTTTGTTTGAATTTTAAAAGATGCTAAACGGTTTTCCCAAAATTCCATTGAGTTAGCTGGGATTAAGAATGTTGTGATTCCTACTTGACCACTTCCAACTTTTCCTCTATATGCATTTGCCCAAGGGAAAAAAGTCATGATCGTCCCTGGTTTTGCAGTTTCGTCTCCAAAATAAAAGTGATACGTACCTGGATCATCAAAATTAATTGTTTTTTTCACAAAGCGTAAACCTAAAATCCCAGCGTAAAAATCCATATTTTCTTGCGGATCACCAACTATCGCAGTAATATGATGTATTCCTTTCATTTTCTCCATAAACTTTCCTCCGTTCTAATTCATTATTTATTTAATTTCCTTAATAAAGTAAGTAATTGTAATTGCTCTTCTTCAGTTAATTTGCTGAATTGAGCTTGTTGAAACTCATCTTGTGAAGGTACGATTTCTTCATGCATTTTTTGACCTAACTCTGTTAAAGAGAGATATTTGTTTTTCCATTCTACTTCTCTTTTAATCCACTGAAGCTCTTCCATTTTCTTTAATAGATGAGTCACATTTCCTTTTGTAACAACTAATTTATCGGCTAATTCTTGCTGCGTAAGACGCTTATTTCTACCCACATGGACAATTACATCAAATTGAGCAGTCGTCAAACCCCATTTTTTCAATTGATTATTTGATTCTCTAACATTTTTAAGATAAAAACGAGCTAATCGAAACCAAAGTAATACTGCTAAATTTTTTGATTTGTTTGCAGAAGCTTCATTATGACTATTTAACATTTTTGCACCTCTTTGATCGATCTTGTTATCAGTTTAATACTAAACTGACAAATTTGCAAGTAGATTGTTTGATCAAAATAAAAATCTATTTTCAAAAATTACTTTCTAATTCATAGCTTAAAATACTGTATTACACTACTTCTTCCATCAATCTTAAATTCCCTTTAATTTCCTTCTTTTATTCTTTTTTTAATTAGTGATGATATAATTATGTTTAATTTCAATAACAAGAAAGACAGGTAAAATAGATGAAAAAAAGACTACTGAAAATAAGTGCAAGTATTCTAATTTTGTTTCTTATCTTATTTGGATTGTACAAGCTAATGAATGCAAGATCTTTTCAGCTTTTTGGGGGATTAACAAATGAAGTACAGACTAACCAAAAAGTAGTTGCTTTAACTTTTGATGACGGTCCAACTAAAAATGTTGATGACATTCTACCACTTTTAGATCAATTCAATGCAAAGGCTACTTTTTTTCTAATCGGGAATGAAATTGAAAAGAATCCCGAAGAAGCTAAAAAAATAGTGGATGCAGGACAACAGATTGGAAACCATACATATTCTCATGACAGAATGGTGCTAAAATCACCTTCATTTATTAAAGATGAAATAGAAAAAACAGACAAACTAATCCGAAAAGCTGGCTATAAAGGAGAAATTGAATTCCGTCCACCAAATGGTAAAAAACTAATTGGCTTACCGTATTACATGCATAAACATAACCGAGAAACGATTACATGGAATTTAGAGCCAGATACTTTTTACACAAATCCTCAAGACAAAATAAACTATGTAAAGAACAATATGAAACCAGGCTCAATTATTTTAATTCATCCGATGTATGATAAAACTGGTAAAGAACTAGAAACAATTAAAGGGATATTGGATTCATTATCGAAAGATGGATATAAATTTGTGACAGTGAAAGAGCTTCAGAAGTTACAAAAAGACAAGTAGCATTATGCTCCTTGTCTTTTTATATATTGATTATCGATTTTCTTCTTTATAGAAAATTTAGTGCTTAAACTAAAGACTATTACTCCTAACACAGTACCGAATGTATTTAATAATAAATCATCAATGTCGCAAGATCGATAATTATATCCAATAAAAAAACCCGTGGTTCCTTGGATTATTTCAATCCCTAAACTTACAGTAAAACCAACTAATATCGTTTTACTTTTCTTAATTTTAGGATTTAGAACTGGCAAAGCAAATCCTAATGGCATAAATAATACAATATTTCCGCCAACTTGCTTTAGAGCAATTGAAAATGATCCATATCTGATTGAATCTACAAATACTTCAAATGGGACAAAATTATTTGTATATCCCAAGTGATCCTTAATCATGACTTGAATTAGATATTTTTGATAAGGAAATGGGAACAAAGTAATATCCACGAGACAAGTAATGTAGATTCCAAAGATTACGCAATATAAATATTTTAGTAGAGTAATATAACCTTTAAAAAATCTATAACCAAAAAATAAAATGATTAAAGTCATGATAAAGATACTAGGATACAAAAAATTTAACAATGTTATCTTCACCTTCCAAGGAAAAAATAACATGATTGAAGTGATATTTTTTCCACTATTTCCCATTATTTATTATTATATTATATCAAAATTACTATTTTTTAAATAGCTAATCTAATTTTGATGTTTTCCACATGAGTGGCTTTTTTTCTAAAACATTACTTTCAAAAATAAACTGAATGTTAAAACTTTGAATATTACTTGAAAAGAAATCCAAAATAATACTGGTACATTTTGAAAACATCTCAAAGGAGACATCTAAATGAAGAAACAATTACTAAAATTCACATCTCTATTTTTATGTTTTGCACTAATTCTATCCCCTATTAAATCCAGTGCCGAGCAAATGGATACTAGGGCTCATGGAAGATGCATAAGTAATTCAGCATGTAATTTCAAAGCAGATATGAGAAAGCTTTGGATGGATCACTTAATATGGACTAGTAAGTATATTGTTAGTGCTGTTGCTGGAATGCCAGATAAGGATGTAGTACTTGCAAGACTCCTAAGAAATCAACAAGATATTGGGAATGTAATTAAACCATATTATGGTGCTGCCGCTGGAGATCAGCTTGCTAAATTACTAACCGACCACATTGTAATCGCTGGTAAAATTATTGATGCTGCGAAAGCAAATGATATGGCAACCTTAAAAACATTGAACGACACATGGTTTAAAAATGCAGATGATATGGCTGCACTCTTAAGTAAAGCAAATCCAAATTGGACAAATCAAGTTTTAAAAGACTTACTATATACACATTTAAAAATGGTAACAAATGAAGCTGTAACAAGAATAAAAATGGACTGGGAAGGAAATGTAAAAGCATTTGATGCTGGTCTTCAACATATGATCCCTATAGCTGATACAATTTCTTCAGGCATTATTAAGCAATTCCCAAATAAATTTAAATCTTAAACAAACGTTTGATTAAATAACAAAAAAGATGAATTTAGCTCTAAACTAAATTCATCTTTTTTCTGCTTATTTTAGATCATCCAATCTTTCCATGATCCGTCTTTTTTTATAAAGCATTCTACCAGCCTCTCCAACATCTTCAATTGCTTGTTTATTTACATATGCACCAAATATTAAACCTGCAATTGGAATCATTTGAAACAACTTTTTCCATCCCATGTTGTCACGATATGTATAAAATACTTCTCTCCAACCTTCAATTTGAGAAAAGGCTTTTTTTCCTTCAATATTTGTTAATTCTTCTAATATCGCCTTTTTACCCACTATATCAGCAGATGTAAATTGTAAGCATTTAATAATGAATACTCTCTCCATTTGATCATTTGGATCATAACCATAAGAAATTGCTATTTCTTGAAGTGTCTTTAATGTAAGTCCTAATAAGATTGGGATATCGATCGCAATCGTAAACATTCCACCAAAACCTGTTGTCGCTCCTTGGACCTTTGCAAATTGTTTACGACTAGCAATAAAATCATTCGAAACACGATCCATTTGCTCTAGACTAAGTTGATTGACCATTTCAATTTCGGTTAGTTCTTCAATAGAAAGCTCCTTACTCATCCTAGTTAGAGTTGAAGGAACACTAACTAAATATTGACCACCAGCATTCACATACTTTGATAATTCATCTAAAATAACTCCAATCTTATCGTGAATAAACTTAGGTGTAATTTTATCCAAAATCATAAATGGAATTCTACCGATTTTCTCCCAAAAAAATACGCTTTTTTGATCTTTTTCCCATTTTTCAATTTCATTAAGTTGCGTAATTAGATACTCTTTCGTTTCCATAAACACTCCTAAAATTTTTAATCTAAACATAGTGACTACTAAAACTATAAAGCTTTTTATGAAAAAAACCAAAAATAAAAAGGGGCTATCTCATAAGCCAGGTTAACTGACAAATTAGTACCTCTGTATTTTTAAGATATTTAGTAGATTTTTTTTGATATAGATAGAATTTTTCCTTTTCTACCTACTCTTAAACCCTTTATGAGTTATCATATTTCATCTTTTTGCTGTTTTACTTACTCATGAAGACCCTATGAGTTACTAAATCTCTTCTTTTTGCTGTTTTACTTACTCATGAACTCCTTATGAGTTACTAAATCTCTTCTTTTTGCTTTTCTACTTACTCATGAACTCCTTATGAGTTACTAAATATCTTCTTTTTGCTGTTTTACTTACTCATGAACACCTTATGGGTTACTAAATCTCTTCTTTTTGCTGTTTTACTTACTCATGAACTCCTTATGAGTTACTAAATCTCTTCTTCCTGCTTATATAAAAACAAAAAAACAAGGAATCCCATAAAAAAGTGGGAACCCTGTTCTAAGGTTTAAAATGTTCTAATATTCATCCCAAAAATCTTATTTTTTCAGGATTTCGAACCATATAAATACTTCGATAACGCTCTCCTTCTATTTCAAAACAAATTACGGTTGGCTCTTCGCCTTCACTTTTAACAATTAAACCAATTTGATTATTGATCAAAACAATTTCAGTTTCGGATGGAGTGTTAATTTTCTTCCTTACACCAATAAGGAATGCAATAACATTTTTCTGTAGATTGATTGGGCGAAGGGCAGCCTTCGTTTTGCCACCGGCGTCTGTAATTAGTACGATATCTTCCGTTAAAAGTGATATTAGTATATCTAAATTACCTGTTTCCGCGGCTTCAATAAATCGTTTTGCAATGTCTAGCTCTTGATTTAGATTTCGTTTTTCAACTACATCCTTACTTTGGACTTTGCGCTTAAGTCTACTGAATATTTTACGGCAATTCAATTCGGTCTTATTTAAAATATTAGCGATTGTACGGAAGTCAAACTGAAAGGCTTCTCGTAAGACAAATACTGCTCTTTCGGTTGGATTTAACTGTTCAAGTAAAACTAAAAATGCATAGGTTATCGTTTCATCTAAAATCATCTTTTCCATCGGATCATCATTTAAATCTTCAGGTAAGTTTTGAATAATCGGTTCTGGAAGCCACGGTCCTATATAAACTTCGCGCTTATTTTTTGAGGATTTTAATAAATCCAAGCAACGATTTGTCATTATTTTACATAAGAATGCTTTTATATTATTCGGCTCTTCTTTTGTGATGGATTGATTCAACTTTTGAACTGTGAGAAAAGTATCCTGTACCAAATCCTCCGAATCCTCAACCGATCCTAGCATACTATATCCGATTGAAAATAAAAGTGGCTTATATTGAGAATATAGATAGTCTACTTCCATGAAGTATCTTCTCCTCTATTTTAAATTAGTTGAAGTTCAAGCTTCTCATTTATTAGTTTAGTAGCATTTTTAACACTTGTTAGTGATGCATTTAATAGAAGTTCTGTCTCCCCTACCCAGTCTCCTGCAATATAAATGCCTTCTAAGCCAACATCACTATTTGATAAATGATTATCCAATTTCTGAAATGGCTTTTTTATGTCGTTAGAAACGATAAGTTTAGGAAGATAGCGTCGTGAAATTACATAATCTCTCCAACCTGGTTGAAGTACATCAAGCAAACCTTCTAGTTCTTCCTCATCTTTTTTCGAATCTGTTTCGTTGACCGAGTTTAAATATTTCATTAGATGAACTACAATTTCTCCTTCTTTATTCGATAATTTAGCTACTGATGAATGATTTGAAAAATACCATGGTTGATCAACACCTAAAGCAAAGTTGAGTTTTGGATTTGGTAATCCTTTCATTACAAGGTCAAGGCATGCAGCTTTTACTGGAATCATTTGATTACATTTTTGTAAAAATGAATCTGAGATTGGCTCTTCTATTAGCTTAACTAAATCAATTGGATTAATGGTCGATAACAAACAGCTGGTGTTGATCCTAGTATCGTTTTTCAAGATAAGATTTATGTTTGGATAAGAGCCAGTAATTTTAGACACTACTATACTATTTTGAATCGTAACACCAAGTTGATTCGCCTTTTTAATTAGGTCGTTAACAATTGATTGCCATCCTTCGTTTATATACATTACTTTCGCGCTACGAAGCTGACCAATTGCCACTCCTGCACTTATTAATTCAGAATTACTTGTAAAGGTAGATACACGTATAAAAGCTAAAATTAAATTCTTTACACGACGACTTGTTATTTTTCTATTTAAATATTCTTCTAAACTAATATGATTGATTTCCTCTAAATCCACTTTACGAATATGTCGGTAAAATCGAATAAATTCCATTTTTTCTTTCCATTTTAAATGATTACCCAAAAATAAATTAAATGCTTCTATTATTTTCATTTGTTTAGATTGGTCACCAAGAATAAATGCACCACACAATTTTGGAAGCCTGCCAGAAACAGTAACACCCACTTCATTTAAAATTTCGATACAGTCTATATATAATGCGTGTGCTCCAAGATTTAAATATGCATCGCCAATTGTATTCGAACTACCTCTCCCACCTAATTTAGCTGCTTTATCCAATAGAAGTACTTTTTTACCTGCTTGAGCTAAGTAGATCGCTGCAGTTAACCCCGCAATCCCACCACCTAATACAGTAACATCCCATTTTTGATGACCATCTATTTGATTTAAATTCATAATATTATCTCTCCCTTTCTTTTTCTTCACTAATTAAGACGAATGAAATACAAAAAATGTGACATATAGTAAAGCAGGACACAGAAAAGAATTATTTTATTTTTGCTTCGGACAGGCTTATTTCACTTCTCTCGAATAGTCATAAACAAAATCACATAAAATTACTTTGACAGATAGAGTAATTATTGTTAACATTACTCTATCAGATAGAATAATATTATAGAAGGCGAATAGGTGAATTATGGTTAGAAGTGACATCATACGCGGGCATCTTGACTCAATCATATTAAAACTTATTTCTGAGAAGGACCGCTATGGGTATGAGATTTCTCAAGAAATTGGATTACGGACAGACAATCGGTTTCAAATAAAAGAAGCAACATTATATGCTGTATTTCAGCGCTTAGAAAAAAAAGAATTAGTGGAAGCTTATTTTGGTGATATTACGCACGGTGGAAAAAGAAAATATTACAAAATTACTTCATTAGGTAAAGCATATTTAAGTGAATTAGTAAAAGAATGGCAAGAAGTAAAAGAAATTATTGATCTATTCATGGAGGAGATATAATGAAAAAAATTAGAAATCATATTGAAGAACTATTTAAAGATGTTCCTAAAACTGAGCAATCAGAAATAGTTAAACAAGAGATTATTCAGAACTTAGAAGAAAAAGTCATGTTTTTAATGGAAAATGGGAAGGAAGAAGAAGATGCTATAAACAAAGCAATTGTAGAATTTGGAGACATTGAGGAATTAAAGAGAGAACTTGGTGTTAAAAAACCAGATAGCAAGAAAGCAAATTTTGCAAAACTAAATTTATCCTATTCAATTTGGGGTAGTGGCTTACTAATTGCTCTCTTCTTATTTATTAATTTTTACTACACTCCGAAGACTATTTGGTTTGTGTACCCAACGTTTGGTCTATTATGGTGGCCTCTTTCAATGTATTTCTACTGGCAACGTAAAAAGTGAGGTGAAAAATAGTGAAAAATTATATCGGTTTTGCAACTGCAGGCTGTATTATGACGATGGTCTTTTTTATGCTCGTTAATTTTATTACATCTCCTAGCACGATTTGGTTTATTTACCCATGTTTTTTCATTTTATTTTGGCCAATAAGTTTATATTTCATTGGAAAAAGATCGATGAAGCAATTCTCACTCTTTAGTAGTATCGTACTCCTAGCTTTCTTGTTAACAGAGAACTTAGTTCACTCACCTGATTATCTTTGGTTTTTCTATGCTGCCTTTCCCATTATTAGTTGGCCAATTCTCATGCATTTAGGTAAGAATGCTAGAACATTACCGATTGCACTCCTTGGCAGTATCATTACGATCGCATACTATGGTTTTTTGAATTTTATCGCTTCCCCAGATTATCCTTGGGTCATTTATCCGGCATTTGCAATTATTTGGTGGCCATTATCCATTTATCATGCAAATCGAAAAGCGTTTGTAGCATTTTCGTTTACAGCTAGCATACTAATTAGTCTATTCTTTATCATTGTAAATATCATTTCATCCCCAGATACAATTTGGGCTGTATATCCAATTTTTGCAGTTATTTGGTGGCCTCTAAGTATGTATTTTTATGGTTATAAAAAGAAACAAATATAGGTAATCATTTGTGGAACTCAAACTAAGGGGTCCATTTTTATTTTTATAAATAAGAAAAGCGATTCTCATAAAGAATCGCTTAAACTTGATTTTCAGACTGATTGCAAGCGCTTGTCTTTCGAGGCGCGAAGGCTGATGAGGAGCGGAGTTACCTTAGTCGGTAATGAGCACCGCAGACAGGCGAAGCAACGAAGAAAGCGAGCGTTTGTCAACTGTCTGAAACTTATTATGCTTCAGAAACCAAAGTAAATCGTTCATTAATATGCTGTGGATTTTCAATCTCGTCTAATAATGCAATTGCATAGTCAGCATAACTTACATAGCTATTACCTTTTTTATTAACAATAAAATTGTCTTTTCCTTTATGATAAGCCCCAGTACGTTTACCATTCGGATCAAAGAATGCCGCTGGACTAATAAATGTCCATTTAATATCAGTTGTTTTTTGTAAGTCCTGAAGACCTTTTGTCATATGAGATGCAGTAGCATAATATTCTTTTGGAAATTCAGGTGTGTCTACTAATTGAATCGTTTTTTCTTCATCAACATACAAGCTTCCAGCTCCACCAACTACGATTAATCTAGTATCCTTAACACCTTTTAAAGCATTTATTAAAACATTCCCAGCTTCAATATAAAGATTCTCATGACCTTCAGCTGCTTTAAATGCATTTACAACAATATCAAATTGCTTTAAGTCAGTTGAATTTAAATCAAATAAATCCTTTTCCAATACTGATACTTCTTTATTTGTTAATTTAAAAGCATTTCTTACGATTGCTGTTACCTCATGTCCTCTGTCTACTGCTTCTTTTAAAATAAGGTTTCCTGCTTTTCCTGTTGCTCCAATAATACCAATTTTCATCTTTTTTCTTCCTCCTTAAATTTATTAAAGTTGATTTGAAATTATAGACGTAACTAAGATAGTTACAACTAGTTTTAAAAAATATACTATAGATGTAACAAAAACAGTTACATCATTCACAAAAAAAATTGAATGATATTATCCAATTTTTTTACTTAATACTGTAACTAATTCTTCCATAGTAACTTCATCCAGTATTTTTTCCATTGCTTCTTGTGCTCGATTTAAGATCAGTTCTAGCACTGCTTGAATATTTGCACCGACTGGACAATTCGGATTCGGTTTCTCATGAAATTGAAAAAGTTCTCCTTCTTCTACAACTTCAACTGCTCTATAAACATCTAAAAGAGTAATTTCATTTAAAGGCTTACGAAGTGAAGCTCCACCGGTTCCTCGACGGACTTGAATTAAGCCAGCATTCTTAAGTTTTCCCATTACTCTTCTAATTACGACCGGATTTGTATTTACACTTCCTGCAATCCATTCGGAAGTACAAAGCGAACTATTCTCAATCGTGACCAAAGATAAAATATGAACAGCAACGGTAAAACGACTACTGATTTTCATAGGATTCAACCTCCGATGTAACCATTATAGTTACAACACTTATTAATTGTCAATACTATTTATTTTACACAAACTTAAAGGAAAGAAGCTACTAATACATAGCTTCCTTTACTTAATAAATGACGTAATTCCTAAAACAACAATCATTAAACCAGCCATTATATTTACTAAACCTAAGTGATTTGTAATTTTATTTCGAAACAAACTAACTACACTACTTAAAATAAGCCACCAAGAAACCGCACCTAAAAAAACACCTATAATTAGTGAAACTGTCAATCTAATAGATGTAGAACTATGGTCAAAACCTAGTCCTGTAAACATTGCTACAAAGTTTAAAATAGTTACAGGATTTGTGATCATTAATAAAAATGTAGAGAGAAACATGCTAACCATGCCTTCACCCTCTAAATTTGAAGCAGTTTTAGTAGGTCTTTTTAGAAAGGTTTTCATTCCTAAATAAAATAAAAATATTGCACCTACGATTCGAAGAACAAATTCCTGCTCAATTAAAAATGATGAAATAATGGAAAAACCAAATGCGGCAATACTAGCGTAAAATAAGTTAGCCGAAGATGCGCCTAATCCTGTCATAAATCCAGCTGTTTTTCCCCTAGATATAATTCTTTGTATGCACAATAAACCAACCGGTCCTACAGGTGCAGAAACTGATAGACCTAATACAAAACTTTTAATTAATAACATCTAAATACCCTCTTACGCTTACTCTACATTAATCCATATAAAGCTATACCACCAAAAATAATAATAATAATACCTGATAAACGGTTAATTAATGTTAAAGACCGATCATTGATTCGAGTTCTAAATAATCCCACGCCACTGCTTAATATTACCCACCACAAACTTGAACCACAAAAAACACCTAATACTAAAATGACAGAAGAAACAATATTGCTATCTGAATTCGAAATTCCTAATCCCGCAAAAATGGCGATAAATGATAGAATCGTCATTGGGTTTGTTAGCGTTAAAAATAAAACCGATAAAAACGCATGAATTATATTTTTCTTCTGCGTATCGGATTGAGTATAACTGGCTTTTGAAATAAGTGTTTTTACACCTAAATAGCAGAGGAAGAAACCACCGATTAACTGAATCCAAAAATGCTGACCAATTAAAAAATTCATAATGATAGTTAATCCAAAGCCTGCAACTAAACCATAAATACCATCAGCAGTAGCAGCCCCAAGACCAGAAACTAAACCTACCATTCTTCCATACGCTAGAGTTCTACGGATACACAGTACTCCAATTGGTCCAACAGGTGCAGCAATTGATAAGCCAATGATTAATCCTTTAATATAAAATTCAAAATTCATGTTGCCCTCCCTACTCTATAGAAAATTTATGTTTTTGTAATGGCAGTCGAAAGGTTTCTTTCGTTGTATCCATTACAATTGTTGTTTTTGTTCTTATTACGCCCTTTAACCCTTTTATTTCATGGCTAATTACTCGATCCAAGTCTTTTGTATTTCTACTTCTTATTTTTAGTAAATAATCATCTTCCCCCGCAATATGGTGACATTCCTGCACTTCCTCTAGTTGATTAACAAGCTCTAAAAAAGGAGCACGATTTTCAGGTCGCTCAAGCGAGACAGCTACAAACGCAGTTAATTCACTTCCAACTTTTTCTGCATCAACTAGCACACCAAACCCATTAATCACACCTTGTTCAACTAATCGGTTAACACGTTCAGCAGTAGCTGGAGCTGACAAGCCAATCTCACTAGCTAAATCCGCCCATTTTATTCTAGAATTATCCATTAAGCGATTAATAATTTTCAAATCGAAAGTATCCACCTATAACAACCTTCTTTTTGTAAGTATTTATTCCATTTTACTTTTTTTATGAAAGTAATTCAATAATTCTAAATGAAAAAATATCTAAATATTAACGTTTAATAAACATATTTATTTACTGGTCCTAATAAGATGAAAAAAGAAGACAATCTTTATTGAAGGGAGCGTCATTTTATGAAAAGAGACCCGTTTGAGTATCGAAAAAGACTAAGGGAAAGAGAAAGAGAGAGAGAGTTTAATGAAGAAAATGAAAGAGAGGCTAATGAAGAGAAAGAAGAAAAACACAAAGAAGAAAAACCACAAACACATGTACATGAATTTGTGGCAAGTACTAAATTGGCAGAAGAGGGTGACGACCGACATAATCATCGTTTTGCTGGCGTGACAAGTGAGGTCATCCCCGTAGGAAGACACAGTCATATACATCGAATTGTAGTAAATACAGATTTTCTCGATCATCATCACGAAGTTATTATTGAAACCGGCCCTCCTATTCCGGTAGGAAACGGTAAGCATGTTCACTTTGTCAAAGGAATGACAACGATCAACGATGATCATGAACACAATCTTGAATTTGCAACACTAATAGATAGGCCATTAGTATAGGGAAATTGAAAAATTCAATTTATGTATATTTCATTGAATAGAATATACATAATTTTTTAAGACCCTTTCCAGATTCAAACTCCTTATCAAAAAATTTCACCGTTATATCAACAACTCTAAAAAAATTGACTACTTGGTATAACACGATGAAGGACCTTCTATAGAAGGTCCTTCATCGTGTTTTTTTACTTAAATGAAATTCTAAGTATTCCGCAACCCTTCAGTATTCATTAACACAATTCTCCATCCATCCGGGTCTTCAAATGTAATACTTTTTCCGAGCCAATAAGGATTCTCAGGTTCAACTTCAATATAACCTATTTGATTTAATCGGTTTTTGACAAGATTTATTTCCGCTTTTTGAGGTATATAAAATACTAAAAGGTTATCCTTTGTTGGGGCAGGACATGGGCTTCCATCAATATGTTGAGTAAATTCTAAATGGTATTCAACATTAGGTAATCCAAACATGATTCCATCGTACCCGTCGTGATTTTGAAAACCACCCACACGGTTTAAGCCTAGCCCCTCTCCATAGAACTTACTTATTTCAGCTAATTGGTTTGTAGGTCTTGCAATTCTAAACTGAACCCAGTTTTTCATTGTCATCACCTTATTCTTTAATAGTTTGATGTTGCCCATTCTTCATTTAGCTCTTTTGATATTTGTGTATAGAGCTTCAATTCTTGAAATAAGCTATCTACTGAATAAGATGTATTTTCTTCTAACGCAGTACCTTCTGATATTAAGTCTGATGGATCAATCACAACTTGTTTCGATAAAACATTTGCATATAATGCTCTTAAAACAATTCTCATATTGTTAAGTGCATTAATGCCACCCTTTCCTCCACCGGCTACGGCCAATATTGCAACTGGCTTATCTTTAAAATGCTTACTACCTAAAAAGTCAAAAGCGTTTTTTAATGCTCCGCTCATTCCACCATGATATTCCGGTGTTGCAATGATCATAGCATCAGCATTTTCTAGCTGTGAATTTAGTTTTTGGATATTAGCATTTTCATTTTGTTCCTCTTGACCATTATAAATTGGTAATACTAGTTCACTTAAATCAATTGTTTTTACATTGTATTTTTTCGAGATGATTGTAGTTAATTTACCTGTACGACCTTCTTTTCTTGGACTACCATTAATCATTATAATATTCATATTTTCCACTCCTTTAATTCGTACCTTTAGTATAGTCAATTAATAAAGTCCGAACTTCAGTCGTTTGATAGAACTTTTCTACACGTTTAGGAGTATATATAAATGAAAAAAATCTACAACTAAAGTTGTAGATTTCAAACTGATAAATGTTCGATATCTTTATTAATACGATCTTGATTCATTTTTTGATAAACTTTAATATTTTGATAAACTAATTCAAGTAATTTAGAAGTTATATCCTTTTTCTTTGCAAGTTCTAGTAAATACCCTTGCAAATGATCCCCCTCTACCAATGACCATTTTTCCATATCCCTCTGCAAAGAGGACTTCATATCATATCCAAGAGCATCAATTGATTTCATATGCTCATCCACAATATTTTCAGAAATCGGTGCACCATGGGATCTCATAATTTTAGCGCACTCTTCAAATAATTCACGGATTGTAGCTCTTCCACCATCACTTTCTCTAATTGGACCAATTGGGGCACGCATAAGAGACGTAACACCAGACATTACAGTAATAAACAAATATTTATGCCACATGTCTCGTTCAATCTGCTTACTATGGACAAAGTCAGCTTTTGATCCGCTAAATGCATCAGCAATTGTTTTAATTCGGTCAGTTTCTTTGCTTAAGAATTCACCAAATACAAGTCTAGCAGCTTTACTTGTTTGAGCAACTTCGCCGGCTTCGTTCAAAGTTGTTTCAATAAAACATAAACCGCCTATAACCTTTTCTTCACCAAAAGCCTGCTTTAAGGGATTTAGATGAGCAATACCATTCAAAAGAGGTAAAATAACAGTTTGATCACCTACGAACGGTTTTACATCTAAAATAGCGTCGCTTAAATGATATGACTTAGTTGAGAAAAGCACGATGTCAAAAGTCTCGGCAGGACTCTTTGCAGTAATTAGTTTCGGTTGAAATGAAAAATCACCATTCACACTACGAATGACTAAACCATTTTCCTCTAGCTGTTTTTTTCGATTAGCTCGTACTAGAAATGTAACATCTTCTCCCTTTTCTACTAAGCGTCCTCCAAAATAGCCGCCAATTCCTCCAGCTCCTAATACAAGAATTCGCATAACACTCTTCCTTTCTATTAAAAAATTAAAATCTGTAACTTACTAATGTCTATTTCAAAATCCCATTTCGTACTGCATATAGTGCCAATTGAGTTCGATCTTGAAGCTGAGTCTTGGCTAAAATATTCGAAACATGGGTTTTTACAGTTTTTTCTGTAATAAATAAAGATGCTGCAATTTCTTTATTACTCTTTCCCCTCGTAATTTCCTTCAATACATCCATTTCTCGCTTAGTTAATTTGTCTTGAAATGAATCATCATTCTTCATTTCTATCTTCCCAGTTAAAGCAGAAACTAATTGCGTCGTAACCTTCGAATGAAACTGTTTTTCCCCATCGTGTATCTTTCGAATCGCGGAAACGAGCTCATCTGGGTCACTATCCTTTAAATAATATCCCGCTGCACCAGCTTCAATTGCAGGTAAAATATGATCTTGATCATAAAAACTAGTTAAAATCATTACTTTAACTGTTAAGCCCTCTATTTTTATTCTTTTGGTTGCTTCAATTCCATCTAGAACTGGCATCGCTAAATCCATGATGACAATATCAGGTCTTAACTCTTTTACTAAGCTTAATGCCTCTTCTCCGTTCGATGCTTCTCCAATAACCTCGATATCATCTTGTGTATTTAAGAAGAAAATAAGTCCTCTCCTAACTACATGATGATCATCAGCAATTAATATTTTAATAGACATAAAACTCTCCTTCTTAAAAAGGGATATTCGTCGTAATTTTTGTTCCTTTATTCAAATCACTTTCAACTAAAAACGACCCTTTTAACGATTCGACTCTTTCCTTCATGCTTTTCAAACCTAATGTTGGAATTTGTACATCCTTTGGGCATATAAAACCTACACCTTGATCTCGAATCGTCATTTTTGCTTTCTTTGTACTGATTGATAACTGTAAATATATCGTATTTTGTCCTGAATGTTTTCTACAATTATTAAACGCTTCCTGGCCTACACGCCATAACGTTTCTTCTATTTTAGAAGGTAATATTGTTGTTCCTTTTACATTACTAATTACTTTTAATCCTAGCATTTCACCATAGTTAATTAATGCACTAACTATTCCTTTTTCAATACCTTGTGGTCTAAGCTGCCATATTAATGCTTTCATTTCTGCTTGTGCTTCTTGGGCAATTTGTTGAATATGATTAAATGTATCCTTTAACTTTGGACTGTCGGATACATTTGCACCTGCTTTAGCAGTTACATTAATGGAAAACAATAATTGACTAACTGAGTCGTGTAGGTCCTTTGCAAGTCTATTTCTTTCTTGAATCAACTCAAACTCTTTTACCTTTTCTGTTAATTGAATTCGTTTAATTGCTGTTCCAATTTGCAATGCAACTGCGCCTAGTAAATTCAATTCTTCCTGATCAAATTTTAATTTATTAGAAGCAGCAACATTCAATAAACCAAAAGATTCTTCACCTGCTTGTAGTGGTACAGTCGCATGATGGGTGACACCATTTGTTTCTCCCCAATTATGAATAATTGAGTCTTCTAATCTCTTACATTCCATAATGTTTGATGCCTTATTAAGTCTTCCGGTATTATATTTATCTACACACCAACAATCTCCATTGCACATCGGCTTAGCCTCTTCGTTCATAAGGGCTGGAGGTAATTCATGTGAAGCGACTAATTCAAAGCCCCCATTTTCATCAATTAAAAAAATCCAACCTGTCTCTAGACCTGTAACTTGAACTAATTTGGCTAAAGCACAATTGAGAGTACTGTGTAAATCAGTACCCTCGTTTAATATTTCGGCAATTTCTTTTAATACTTGTAGCTCTAAAAGAAATGATTCTTTTTTCATACTTATGTTAATTCCTTCATTCGACGATCAAGTTGTTCAAGCACCATCGGCCACGCTTGCTCGTGTTGATCTCTAGATAATTCATCTGGGAATCCTGCATGTGTCAATCTAATAACTGCTGCTCCACTTTCATTTGTTGAAAACTCTACAGTGACTACAGTTTCCGTTTTGGATCCAGAAGTGAACCAAGTAATCTCAACAAGTTGATTGTGCTCAAGTTTTAAAAAGCGACCATAATGTGGATGACGTTTATCCTCAAAATGCGTCTCAAAGAAAAATACAGAATTAACCTCTGCCTTCATAATCACTGAACCAGGCGCAGCAAACCAGTCACCAAATCTTTTTGTCCAAGCTTCATATAACACATCTTTAGAATTTTCCATTACTCGTTCCACAGTGAGACTATGTGGTCTACTTGATAAATCCGGATAACTAATAATATTCATATTAATCCCTCCAAAAGTTTTATAGTTATTCATTTTCATTAATTATAGCTAGCATTTGGTGATCTTCCCATTTCCCATTTATACGTACATTTTTCTTGGCAATTCCCTCTTTATGGAAACCCGCCTTTTCTAATACTCTTATTGAACCAATGTTATGCGGCATTACACCCGCTTCAATGCGATGTAATTTTAATTCATTAAAGGCATATTCTACAACTAACTTTGCAGCTTCAGTTGTATATCCTTTACCATTTTGTTGTTCATCTAAAGAATAACCAACAAAACAACTTTGTAAATCTCCTCTTAAAACCTCTGCTAGCATCGTAAAACCTATAAAAGCGTCTGTTTCTTTTAAAAAGATACCAAAGCCATAATACAGATCATTGTCGCTTTTCTCTTTATATGACTTAATACGATCCTGCTGAGCTTCCAAAGTATAGAAACTCTCGTCTTTTATATATGTAAATGGTTTAAAAAACTCTCTATTTCGAACTTCGTATGATAAAAAATCCTCTGCATCTGCAACTTCTAAATGTCTTAAATATATATTATTACCAACTAATTTCATCTGTTTCCTACACTCCCTAATTTCTCTGCTTTTCCTGACCCATTAAACGCCAGTTGCCCATATTATTCTTGGGTCAATCTTACGGACTAGACGATATGCTATCGGTTTAAAACCATTTTTTGGCCAGAATCTCGAGGATTCTAAATTCGTTATTCTCCAATCCGTTTCGCAAAGTTTATAGCCTTCTTTGTCTGCAACAGTAAGTCCATGACGTAATAAGGCCTTACTAACACCGATTCCCCGAGAAGATTCGACCGTTGCTCCTACTACTAAACTAATGCAAGTTTCAGGTGTTAATAAATTCTCATCAGATGCTGCTGCTGATTCAAATACTTGAAAACCTACAATCTCATTTCGATGGAGCGCTAACCATAACGTTGCCGCTTCATCATTAATAATTTCTGCGTAACCTTCCTGATAGTCATCTCTTTCTTCAATAAACCCTGGTGCAAATACCGGTGATTTCGCTTGGTGTTCCATGATTACAGTTGCTAATTCACGTATTCTTTTTTCATCTTCACTAGTAGCCAATCGAATCTGAATATCTTCAAATACTTTATCCGACGAAACTGACAAATCACGTATACCATGAACCTGTTCATAGGCAAATCCTAAATGAAGCCAAGCATCTAAAGTAGACTTATTTCCACTTGGTACCATTACATAATGATTAAACGAACCAAGCTCTACCATTTTCTTCGCAAACTCTGCATATAATTCACGATATAGCTCTTCATTTTCACTTTCTGCTATAGCCATTCCTGCATAATTAATCCATGTATGACGTTCTCGATTTTTATCTGTTTGAATTGCCCCAATCATATAGCCAACTAACTCGGAATCATTCACCGCTGCAATACCAAAACGATCCTTTTCATTAAAAAGCGCCTCAATAGCTTTCTTAGCATAAGTAGCCTCTTCAAATTTAGATGGTAACTCTGGGTTTATACTTCGGTCATACATATGACGGATAGCCAAAAGACTAGCCGCTTCATCTAAGTGTATATTTTCGAATGCGATAAATTTCATAACAAACCTCCTTGCAACTTTTACAAGTGAAAATAATTAAAAATTGGGACTATTTAAGTTATGTTTTTATTCACTCATTACTAGTTCCATAAAAAGAGCATTACTTCCTGCTTATAGCGGGATAATGCTCTCTTTCATCTAGTACTATTCAGCAACAATCCCAAGTGTATAGAACATTAGTAAAATCCTTTTTTAATAAATCCTCTTTCTTAATAAAGAAGTTCGCTACTCCAACGTCACCAAACATACATTCAATTGTGTCATCACTATCAATTTGTAATAACAAGATCGAGTGGCTTTCAGTTTTTTTAAAATATCCTCTCGGGTCTGACTGAGTAAAGTATGGATACCCCCCAATTCGATGACCATCTCCACTAAAATACTCAAAATAAAGCTCACCTAACTCTTCATAATCATCATTGTCAATTTCCGCGTCAAATGGCACATCTAAATCGATTTTCTCGAAGTCCATTGCTTCAGGGGATATTGGTTGGGCAGTTAATTCAAACTTCATTGCAGCTTCTTTTCCAATTGGAAATTCATCTTCTACATCTCCAGTAATAAAAGAGAAATCTTCAATTAGGTTTGTTTCATTTATATTTTCATGATAGATGACTCTAAAGCTTTTTTGACTGGTTGGTTGATCAAAATCTTGTCCATATACATCATCAATGGCTATAAAAAATTGAAGTAAACCCGATGTTGGAAAATTTTCCATTTTTGGTAACTCAGAATAATTAATCTGAGCAAGCAATTTCATAGGCTCACCTTTTTCATCCATTGGGTACTCCATACTAACTGGAAAATAAGGATCCCCTGAAAACTTACTTTCTATTAAAGAAGTCTTCCTTACTATTGGTTCAACTTCAACTGAATCTTTAACAGTAGACTCAATTGTTTGTTTATAAATTTGTAACTCTTTAGGTAATTTTAATTGTTTAGCCATAAAGCACCTTCTTTTGTATATGATAATTAAATCATATCAATTTTCTTAAAATTAACAATTCAATTTAGTTAAAAATAAAAACCACCGTCAATTTACAGTGGTTAACAATTAGTGCTTAATGAAATTCTAAAAACTCGACTCTATTTCCAAATGGATCATTTACAAAAAATCGAGTACGGCCTTCTATTGGTGGTTCCTCTTTGATTTCAAAATTGAGTTGAAGAAGTTCCTCCCTTAACGCCTCAATATTTGTAACAATTAAACCAGGATGAGCTTTTTTAGGTGCTATAAAATCTTCTTGAATACTAATATGAATTTCTTGATTACCACAAATAAACCAGCATCCACCTCTGCCTTTTAAATTTTCCGGTTTTGGCAATTCCTTCATACCTAAAATTTCATTATAGAATTTTCTAGCCTCATCCTCTCCATCCTTTGGACAAACTAATTGAATATGATCAATTCCTTTTACTTCAAATCCCACTGTTAACACCTCTCTCATTATGAAAAATTTATATCTTTAGATTACCAGAACTAATTAACAAGAAAAGCATTACTTCAATAGAAGTAATGCTTTTCTCAATATTCTTACATATTATACTAGCTTTAAGCCATTTGTAATAAGATTCTTTAAAGAATCATCTTTTCTTAATGCTTCCAATTCAGCTTTTAGCGGCTCAACAATTTGCGCTAATTTAGCATTAACCGTAGCAATTTCAAGTAATTCTAAACGTAATAACCAATCACTTTGGTGTTCACGATTAAGCTCATTATGCACAGCAATTAGTTTAGAAATACAGTCATCACAGAATGAATTCTTTTCTCTAATTACTCTAACTTCTTTATATAATTTTTCTAATTCTGTTAATGGGGCAGGTGTTTCCATTACGAACTCTACTTCTTTAATTGAATCACTAAAGTAAGATGTTGGGTCAGCTGCGCCAGGGTATGCTGATTCAATTCGAGAACCAACTGCCATATCAAAAGTTCCCCACTCTTTTTTGAATAATTCTTTTCCTTCGTAAGTAACAGTGCAGTCTTCAAATGAGATTAGTGCAACTTTGTCTTCATTCTTAATGATATTCACAATTCTACCGGAAGCGCTTACATTGCTTAAGAATTCTAAATCAACAAAGTTCCCTACGACAATACCTAAATTTTCAAGTGCAGCATCGTCACATTCTTCTAATTCAATATTTCCTTTTAGAAGTCCAATTGGTGTACCAAATCCTTTAGCATGGTAGTCTTTTCCGTGACCTTCTAATTGCTTATTGTTAATTGAAAGTGCAGTTTCGCCAGTTGTATTAACGTAAATTGCTTCACCGTTTTCATCTTTTATGATTGCATGAACAATACCAGTTACACTTAATCCTGAATTTAATTCAAATGTAGCAACGCTTTTCGATTTAAGAGCTTTATCTAAGCTTTCTGTTCCACCTACACGAAATGCCATAGTGCTTGCTAATTCTTCAGCACCTTGCATTAATTCATCAAAATCTTTACATATGAATAATTGTGCTTGCATTTCAGTTATATTTTTCGGTTGTAATGTAGATGCTTCAATAGAAAAAGGTAGTCTTTCAACTGCATCTGTAAAGCAATGTGTGCTTTCACCTACTGAAGATAATAAACCAGCGCCGTAAATTTTTGGATTATCTACTTCACCAATTAGACCATATTCAACTGTTCTCCAAAATACGCGTGAAATTTTTTCTGCTTCTGAAATTCCAACGATTGCTTTTTGTCTTTCTTCAACTAATTTTTGTGCAGCAGCTTTTTCTTCAGGTGTCGATTTTGGATCTTCCATTACAATCGTTAAATTTCTAACTGCTTCAAATAATTCTTGTTTTTCTTTTGTAGCAAATGCCTTTGCACCAATTGAACCAATTTTTTGTACGTATTCTCTAAATACAGGATCAAAAAGAATAGGCGCGTGTCCTGCAGCCTCATGAATAATATCTGGAGCAGGTGTATATTCTATATTCGTTATTTGTCTAATTTCAGTTGCGATTGGTAAAATACCATTTGCTAAAAGTTCAAAAAATGCAGCACCTGGAATTAATCCATTAACGATTCCTGCACCCCAACCGATTTTTGAAAGGCACTCGTTCATTTCAGCTACATTTGGAATTTTTTCCGTTTCAATTCCTGACATCTTTAGTCCATCGACAAATGCAGAATGTGCTCTATCTTTTAATGCATGATGATTTTGTCTCATTACATAGCGCCATACAGCGTGATCAATTGGCGTGTAAAGATCATAATTTTGCTCCGATAAGTATTGTTTCAAATGAGGTGGTATTATTTTAGTTTCAAAAGCTGCTTCTTTCATGTCATCAATTCCCCTTTTTAAAAATTATTTCACTTAAAAATCTATTACTCTACTTTCTTAAAAATACCCGTTCTATCTATATCTTGCTAAAAGCTTTTTTTGAGCATTTTTAAGCAAGTTTCCATCATTTAACCATTTCTACTTTTTCCAAATTACTCCTTCTTTCTACAAAATCTTTTTTTTATTCGGTATTTATAGTCGTAATCAACCAAACACATCACTCCTTTCAAACCCGAAATGTGGAAGGCGTTTGCTCAGCCCCGACAAGCATAAGACAAAGGCCGATAAAGATTGGTTTTTATCTTTATTGGACTTTGGCTTATGACCTCGAGGGGCTAACGCCTGGAACTAGACACCACGAAATATGGAAGGCGTTCGGTGGTATCGTTCAAGTATCATTCTTTTCTCACATTTGTAGCTTATTCCGTCACATCTATACATGCACACAGGATTTTTTTACATAAAAAAATCCCTACTGTGCAAACAGTAGGGACGAACTTTAAATTCGCGGTACCACCCTAGTTATTAGCTGTTTTTACTAAAACTTACTAATATCTTCATTTCATAACGGCTCTTCACCGTCTTCCCCTCACTAATCGTTTCGAAGAAGATGCTCGTGGACTGTAATTCATGTCGTTTTATGTACTGATTTGCACCAACCACCAGCTCTCTGTTACAGGGAAAACTTCACTACTTTCGTTCCATTCATTGCTTATTATTTAATTAAATTATTTTCTTAAAATAAAAAAGTCCCTACTGTTTGCACAGTAGGGACGAAATAGTCTATTCGTGGTACCACCCTAAATTATTAGTATTAAAAACAATACTAATATCTTCATTTCATAACGGCTCTTCACCGTCTTCCCCTCACAATTCGTTTCGAGGAAGATGCTCTAGGATCGTAATTCATGTGTTCTATGTACTGGTTTGCAGCAACCACCAGCTCTCTGTTACAGGGAAAACTCCACTACTAAAATTCCTATCATTGCTTTTCGCGATTCAATTAATACATACTTTATTCCTATTTTTCGTAAATGTCAACACTTATTCACATTATTTTTTTTGAAGTTTTTATTATTTCAATATAGCAAAAACTCTTACCTAATTAGAAATAAATATATACTTTAGACTCACAAACTAAATGTTAATTACGTATCTCGATTTTATAGTAGTAACACACTTTTTCTGTCTAGCCTAAACAAGGATTTGGCAATCAATAAAACGAAAAAGTCTATTATCTAGGCTATTTACTAGTACCATAATTTTATTCATGCAAGTTATTTTTACACTTTAATATTTACTTAATTTCCCGTAGAAAATTTACACTTATTTTAATTAGCTAAGATAATAATATTATATTAACAAAATTTATCTACGGCACATTTACTTCCTTCTCTAATAAATGTCTAGATATGTTCCTTTTATTGAGTTAACTAACATATGATATCGGTGTTTGAGCAAACATACTGCATTTTAATTTACATGCTCAAAATGGGTCGATTAGTTTACATAGTTTTTTCAGATTAAAAATTAATAAATTTATTTTGAATATTTAACCCTTTTGGAAATATTTGGTATTGTATACTTAATTACTGAGGAATATTTATCCAATTATTTATTTTAGGAGAACGAATGTTGTCTGTGATGAAAAAGATAATATAACAAAATCATCTATTCTTGAATAGGAGAGTACCTAGAAGGTTAGGAATGATTGTAGTTTTACCAGTTGCAATTTTAATGATTGCTGGAATTATATATGGTGTAATCAAATTAATTAAAAGAACTCGCTCTTAATTATATTATGCAGGAAAATATAGTTTTGAAAGGAGAGTAATCGTATTCGAATTACTCTTTTTTTATTTAATTGGGGACTAAACATTTTCCTAGAGCAATTACTGTTAATATACTTAAGTGAGCTCTCCTTAAGTCTCGTATGTAAGTATAGCCCCTTTGTTCTTACGATGAATCATAGTATTAAACATTAATTCGGACTTGTCATTTTATCAATTCTTGCTCATTAAATCCTTTTCGATTAATTCCCTTCATTTAAAATTTCTCAAAATTAATAATTTTTTAACTTTAAATTTAATCATATTGACAATCTTTTTATAT
>NZ_NTZO01000387.1 GCF_002559405.1 Bacillus sp. AFS001701
GTGTTCATGAGGAAGTAAGAAAAGAAAAAAAAAGATTTGGTACCTCATGGTCACATTACAATAAGTGTATTTAATAAACGACAACTCACAAAAAACTCGTAGGGAGAGAAATGGTGATTTTTGATATTGTATTTTTTGTATTTTTTATGGTTGCATCATTTTATTTTTATAGAAAATACATATTAATTGGACGGGGAAAAAACTATTTTATTGGTGCAAATTCTTTTATAGCAGGTTTTGGAATAATAACAGACAATATTCCTAATGAAAAGAAATGGATTTTTCATATCATAACGGTAATAATAGGTCTATCAATTTTAGCTTTAGTTGAATTTTTAAGGAAAAAACAAAATTTAAAGATCATTAGCTAAGTTTTTATTGAGGAATAAGAGGGAAATCAACAATGAATAAATTAAAGACTATAGTAGCATACGAATGGAAAAGTATAGGAGTTATTTTATTATTTACTTTTGTGATCGTTTCAATGTGGTCAGAACATAATTACGATTTTTATTTTTGGTTGCTAATAATTTCGTTAATTATTTCTATATTTAAGGCAGTTTTCAATATTTTGGTAATTTATAAAAGTACAGATCTTTAAGGAATTCATATGCAGAATTAGAAGGGCTACTTGGTAGCCCTTTTATTTGTCTTGACCTAGTTAATGCTTGAAAACAAAGGATCGATATTCACTTTCCATGGAGAAATAGGTGACGTTCTCACAAAGGTAAAAGAAAGTTTGGTCCTTATACGGCCCTTATCTTTTATAAAGAGATTAACTTCAACTGGGATTTCAGTTTCTAAAGAGGATGACTCTGTCTCCTTTGTTTGGGGCAAAGTCCACTGTATTGCTTCTATTTTTTTTATTTTCATAAGATCTTTTTTAATATTTTTTTGATTACTTATGGCAATTTTTTTAACCAAGCCTTTATCCCGGTTTTTAATGGTAACGAAAAATACATTTAGCAGTTGGGAAGGTGGTAGGTTGTTCATATATTCATCAATCCTCCCAGCAGCTTTAAGGATCATCACATAATGAGATAAGTCTGCTTTACCGGTCCGATGTGTCGTGCTTCCCATAAAATGAATGCAAAAATGACCACAGAAACCGTTTGGAAGTGAACCTGCACCATGTGGCATTCCGTGCATGGACGCAGGGATTAGGTTTTCATCAGCTAAAATTAATACAGCTCTTCTTCGCCAACTCCAGTTCCCATCATAAATTTCCTTCATTATCCTTGTATCTTCTCTTGTTAATGGCTGAACATCTGCATGTCTACTACCAGCTCTTCGTTGTACATTAAAGCTTTTACCACTTTCCACATCGATTACAGTGAATAACGAGTATTTAGGGATTATTTTGTTAACAGCTTCCCAATCCTGAATTTCTATTTGAAAGCTAATTGGGGTGAGTAATGGTTTGTCTGTCTTAGCGTAAGTAAAATCTGCAAAGCAAATTAATGAAAGGGACAGGATTACAATAAAAAATACTTTTTTCACAGCTAAAAATCAACTCCGATGTTTAGTAATTGATAACATCTATTTTGTGTTATTTTTTAGAAAAAAAGCTAATAAAAATTTGGAAATAAAAGACGATTAGTTTTTTTAGGGCTTTACTCATACTTCACTAGATACTTCTTAATAAATTCTTATTGAATTAACGAATACTTAGTTGCAGAACTTGACCGACTTTTATTCCATTTTTTTTGGAACGAAATATCAAATTTACAAACATAATTGAACTAATAAATAAATATCTTAAGGTAGATATGGAATTAAATGTAAAATTCATCTTTTCCGAGATTTTTATATCACTTAAGTAGAATTGACAGAGCAAGATGCATAATATATTATGAGTGAGTAACTCACTCACTAGCCTAATAAAAGATATTAGAAAGGAAAAACTCTAAATGACAAAATCCAATATTTTACCCGATATCTTTTTTCGCAAATTTAATCAAAGGAAAAATGAAAAGAAGTTAGAAATTAATACTGAAAATATGATCAATGAAGAAAAGTATGTAACGATTGGGGGGATTGATCAATGGATTACGATCCGAGGAGAAGATAGAAGAAACCCTGTTCTTTTATTGATTCATGGTGGTCCTGCCTCTACTTATACTATTTTTAGTTCTTTAATACGTCCTTGGGAAAGGCATTTTACAATTGTTCAATGGGATCAGCGAGGTGCAGGAAAAACTTTTAAAAGAAATGGGGAAGAAGCCTGTGGTAAAATTACATTACAGCAGCTGGCAGAAGATGGAATTGAATTAAGTAAACTTATTTGTAATGAACTTGAGATAGAAAAAATTATTTTGGTTGGAAGTTCCGTCGGTAGTCTTATAGCTACTTTAATGATTAAGGAAAGACCAAATCTCTATTTTGCGTATGTAGGGACTGATCAAAACTGTTATGATTATGAAAATATTGCATATCAATTGGCCATTGATGCCTTGTCTGATGCAAGGAATACAAGGGGACTGAAGAAATTTAAAGAACTAGGACCAGATCAAACAAAATGGACACATAAAGGTTATGATAAAAGAAATCAAATATTAGTAAAATCTATAAAAAATGTTCCTAATATGGTAATGGACCTTATTTTGCCTTCAATGCTTTCATCACCACAACATAATATAAACGATCTATTCGATATTTTTAAAGGGATGAAATTTTCGGGGGAACAATTGTTTAACGAACTAATGAATTTTAATTATGGACGGTTAGGAACAGTATTTTCAATTCCTTTCTTTATTTTTCAAGGAGACAATGATATTATTACCCCTACCAAAAATGCAGAACGATTTTTGCAAGAAATCGAAGCACCTTTAAAAGAGTTTATTTATATAAAAAACGCTGGACATTTAGCTTGCTTTGCTAGACCTGAGCAGTTTTTACAAGAATTAATAAAAAGAGTAAGACCATTAACAATTAATAATTAAGTAAGAATGTATAAATTGGAGTGAGTAAGTTGTTACCAAAAGAGAATAATCAACAAACTGATCGAAAGGTGCTTATAAAACAATCTGCATTGAAAATTTTTGCATTGAACGGTTATAAAAATACGAAAACAAGTGTAATTGCAACTGAAGCAAATGTTAGTGAAGGTTTAATTTTTCGCCATTTTCAATCAAAGGCAGAGTTGTTTTTTCAAATTATTGAAGGATTAATGATTGAGTCTCAAAGTGAGCTAAGTACATTGCATTTTTTCCAAGGAACTCCATACCAACTATTAGAATTATTAACTGAAAAGATGTTAGACGAAAATCATAAATATGCATTTATGATTATCCAACAAGCGAGGAAAAACACCGAAGTACCGGAAAAAGTGACTGAATTATTATCAAAATATTCACCTGATTATTTAATTGATTTACTAATTCCAATATTTGTAAAAGGACAAGAAAGTGGTGAATTCTTAAATGAAGATCCACGAAAAATATTAGTATGGTACTTCAATGTGATAAATAGTTTAACGATTCAAGATCTAGTTGATAATAAATTTGGTTTACCTACTACTGATTTTTTGATGAAAATGTTAAAGGCTTAATTGGTAAAATAAAAATTCTCAGTAATAAGAATACTTAAAGAGGTTGTCTAATTAGGCAGCTTTTTTTATTTAGTTCAAAAATCAACTTTTTATTTAAACAGTTTATGAA
>NZ_NTZO01000388.1 GCF_002559405.1 Bacillus sp. AFS001701
AAGTTATGAAATTTTATTCATCTGAATGAAATTATATCAATTTTTAAAATAAGAATTGGAATTTAAAAAATGTGTTAAAATGGAATTAATTAGAAAATAGTAGGAGTGAAGTAAATGGATTACCAATACCCAATTTCATATGATTGGACAACAGATGAGACAATTGAGGTAATACAGTTCTACACATCAGTAGAAAAAGCGTATGAAAAGGGAATAGATCGTGAAGTGTTAATGGCTACATACAAACAGTTTAAATCAATTGTACCTAGTATTGCAGAAGAAAAAAAATTATGTAATGAGTTAGAGGAGATATCTGGCTATTCTGCATACAGAGTCATGCAAAAAGCTAAAAATGGTGCTCCCGGTGATAAAATTAAAATGTAATATTAAATAAGTTAATCGTTAAGAATTAAATAGTAAATAAAATCTAATTAAAAAATAGAAGCCCATTAAAGGATCATTTGCTACCTTTAATGGGCTTTTCTTATCTATGTATTGTTTAAATAAATCAATTTATTATTTCGTCCTGTCGAAAAATGTGTAAAGAATGGGCATAGACTTTTGTTTTTGACATATGTATAATAAAACAACACTTATATTAATTCAGTTTATACTTATCTTGTATAAAGGAATTAAAGTATTATATGTTTCTATAATACGTAGGATTAGTTCTTCCTTTGTAAGTGTAATTGCTTCATCTTTTGCAACTGTAATTCCACATAGGTATTCTGCTTTTTTTACATCATGAAATCTTTGAATACCTTTATTGAATTCATCTTTATTCATTTTACTTTTTTGTATCACATCAGGCTTCATATGATCGTAAGATACAACAAAATCTTTCGGAATCATTTTGTAAAGTTTATTTTTATTCTTTTCAAAATTTATGGCAATTGATTGCTTATTTGGACTTTCGTAAATAATTCCAAAGTAAACAAACAAGTGAGTACCCCACAGTCCAAATTGGAAATGAGGAAGCATCTTGTATCCACGATTATTTGTTGCAAAAGCAATCCAAGTATCTTTTGGAGCATTTACAGTACGTCGAGCATGCTTAGCAATATGGCCAAAAAAGTTTTGATCAGTTTGTACATTTAAAAAAGGTAATATTTCTTCTTCAATTTCTTTAAATTTTGGTTGAATTTCATTTTGTATAGCACTCATTCTAATTTCTAATGTTGAGTCAGTTGTAAATATTTCAAAATCACTTTCTTTAAAAAAAGTTTGAGTCATTTTTGAACCCCCTAATTACATTATCTAATTAGTATACCATGTTTGTACAAAACAAATGGGTAATATGTTTCTTCATAAAATAGTTACATTATAAGCTTAAACAACATATATTAGTAGCAAGATAAAAATCAGAAAATTTTGTTAATTAACTTTTACAATTTGTTTTGCCAACTTATATTCTATGGAGGGATAATGATGAGACAAGTGATTAATGCGTTAAAAAGAACTGATGCAGAAAAGAGAATTCCTGTACTTAGATTAGAATTAGATTACGAACTAGCTACACTATTCGATGCTATGACAGTCAATGATAATGAAGCAATGATTGAATCTAAGAAGAAATTAGAATTATTAAGATTAGAATTAATTCGTCTAGAAGCTTAGCGAGTTTATTTACCGAACCTTTAAATAGGTTCGTTTTTCTGTGCGCCAAATCTTCCGCTAAATGCCCAATGGTCTATCGTATGCCCACCCTCCAAAATAGTTCCTCATCTTAAATAAAAATCATTTCATTAGGTTTTTTTAGGTTAAAATTGGTAAACTGATAAACAGGACCATTAAATATTAGTTTTAGCACGTAGAGTTTGGAGTGTTTAATTATGAATGTAGACTGGAAAGAAATTGAACAATTCGCGAGGAATTTGCTTCAAGAAGCAGCTGAAAATATTAAAAGCTCTTTATACGACTCCATAACAATCAATACTAAATCAAACGAAAATGACTTAGTAACAAATAAAGATGAAGAAATTGAAAAATTCTTTTACGAAAAAATAAAAAAGAAATTTCCGAATCATTACTTACTAGGTGAAGAAGGTAAAGGCGATGATTTGAATCAAGTAACTGGGGTTGTGTGGATTCTTGATCCTATCGATGGAACGATGAATTTTGTTCACCAAAAACGTAATTTTATGATTTCTTTAGGTATTTATGAAAATGGAATCGGTAAAATGGGTTTTATAATGGATGTAATACATAATGAACTATATTTTGCTAAAAAAGGTGAAGGAGCATATTTAAATGATCTCGAATTAACACCTTTGAAAAGTGTAGTACTAGAAGAGGCGATTGTAGCTGTAAATGCTATTTGGCTAACTAAAAATCGTTATATAAACCATGAAAAATTGAGTAATCTTGTTCGAAAAGTTAGAGGAAGTAGGTCATATGGTTCGGCAGCGATGGAAATGGTCTATGTGGCAATGGGAAGGATTGATGCATATATCACTCCAAGATTGTCACCTTGGGACTTTGCCGCGGGTAAAATTATTGTTGAAGAACTAGGTGGAATTTGTACTACGCTCAAAAATGAAAGCCTTTCAATTCTTAAAAAAAGCTCAGTGCTAGTAAGTAACGCTTCGATTCATAACGAATTACTCACAGATTATATCGAATTTCTACAAAAATAATAAAAAGAAGGTAAGTTTGGTTACTAACTTGCCTTCTTTTTTAGTGTGTAGACAGTGTTCAAAAAAAAGAGAAGAGGTTTATAACTTGCCTTCTCTTTTTAATTTAGCACGTAATGAAAAACCATAACCAACTAATGATATTGAAATAATTAGTGAAATGATAGCGCCAATAGTACTTAGTTCCGCTAGCATAATACCAACTAGAATTAAGAAGATTACGGATAAAGTTGCAACGCAGAAAAGTCTAAATTTAATGCTAGACATGGTGAATCCTCCTGTTCATAATTCTTATTTTACTCTTTGTCGAATCGGATGTAAATTTGAAAAAAATAAAACTTTACTAAATATTTATTAATAATTTATATTTTTGATTAAACATTTTCTTGATATATTTCCGTATGCATGTG
>NZ_NTZO01000389.1 GCF_002559405.1 Bacillus sp. AFS001701
ATATTAAACTAAAAAATAGTAAACTAGCTATTAAAAGTATATTTTTTTTCATGCAATTCACCTAAAGTAATCCTTCACCAATATAACTTCCGTTCTTAACACCTGGGAAGCATGCAAATACTGCACTACCATTATGCTCAATGTATTCGTTCAATAAATCCATTTTTGCTAATTTATCTTGTAAAGGAATAAATTGTTTTTCTAAGTCTCTTTGGAAACTTACAAATAGTAAGCCTGCATCTAATTTTCCTGTTTGGATATCAAGTCCGTCAGTATATGAATAAGATCTTCTTAAAATTTTAATTTTACCTTTTCCTTTTGCTAAAGCAACATGTGAATTTGCAGGAATCATTAATTTCCCATTATCATCTGTTTTCTTTAAATCTATTTTAGCAAATTCACTACTTTCACCAATTGGTGCACCAGATGCTCTGTGACGACCAAATGTTTGTTCTTGATCTTGTAATGAACTACGATCCCATTCCTCAACACGGATACGAATACGTCTTGCAACTAGATAAGAACCTCCTGTTAGCCAAGCTGGACCATCGCCATTTTGTACCCAAATATGTGTATTCATTTCTTTTTCATCTTTAGTATCTGGATTTCCAGTACCGTCTTTAAAGCCCATTAGGTTCCTAGGTGTACTACCAGATGGATCCGCTCCAGATGAACGTTGGAAGCCGTGCTGCATCCATTTTAAACTAACAGTACCACGTCCAATACGAATCAAATTTCTAACGCCATGGAAGGCAACTTGTTGATCGTTTGCACAAACTTGAACTACGATGTCTCCACCGTTCCATTCCTCTCTTAAATCATCACCAGGGAAATGGGGTAATTCTTTTAACCCCGATGGCTTACTTGATTGAATTGATAATCGGTCAAAAAATGAAGGACCAACTCCAAATGTAAACGTAAGCTTCATTGGTTGTAAACCTGTTGCTTCACCCGTATCAATTGGTGGTGATGAAGGAAATTCAGAATCACCTAGTTCCTTTCCTTCACTCATTAATGCTGCTGCTTCAGTCCATTTTTTAAACATTGTTTTGACATCTGCTTTTGAAGTAGTTTCTAGTTTAAATGACGCCAAATACATAAAATCTTGTGCAGGAGTTGTAATACCTTGTTGTTGCGTACCATAAAACGGAAGAATCTCTCTTGCATCCGCTTTAGCTGGTGAAAAGAAATTAGTTACCTTTTCAGTAGCTGCTTCAATTCCAGTTGCACCAATAAGTATACCAGCTCCACCAACTCCAATAAGTTTTAATGCATCTCTTCTAGAAACTTTATTCGTTTCTAATTTTTTCATATTATTTAACCCCTAATGTTGACCCAACTTGAGAAATCGGTTCTGCTAATGCATCTACTTGTTGAGCCAATTTTTTCACTTCATTTTCTTTTAATTGTTTGTAATCAACGTATTGATCACCTTTTTTATAAGTATTTAATGTTGTCATTAAATCATTGAATCTAGTTTCAATTGTTGAAGCTAGATCAGCATCTTTTGCTTTTAGTTTTTCTGATAATAATTGAACGATTTTATCTGAACCTTCCACGTTAGCTGCAAAATCAGCTAAATCAGTATGAGAATATCGTTCTTCTTCGCCAGTTACTTTTGAAGATGATACTTCATTTAATAATTCTACAGGACCAGTTACAAATAATACAGGATCAATTTCAGCTGTTTCTACTTTTGCTCTTAAGTAGTTAGCATCCTTCATAAGTTGTTCTGTATATTTTTCAAGACCTTTTGTTGTATTTTGAACCCAAAGAACTTGCTCAATTTTATGGAAACCCGTCCACTCGTTTGCAGGTACATCACCTTCACGTGCATCAATTTTTGGATCTAAATCGCCAAATGATTCTGCTACTGGTTCAATTCTTTCGTAATAGGAACGACTAATTGGATATAAACGTTTTGCTTCTGCCATGTTTCCTGCATTAATTGCATCAACGAACTTCTGTGTATTTGATACGAACTCTTCCGTTTGAGATACAACGAAATCTCTATAATTATTAATCTCTGAATCTAAATTTATTTTTGCTTCTACTTTTGATTCTTTTTTTACGTTACTAGCTTCTTCACTTTTTTGTGCACAACCTGCCATCATTAAACTTGTAGCAAGCGAAATTGCGATCATAGTAGTTTGCTTCTTCATGAAAATACCCCCGAAAAATCTAAATTAAATATATGTAATAGTATTGATAACTTTTCTCATTACTTATCATAATACAATTGATAAATATTTTCAATTAGATTTTCATAAAAAAATGACTGAAGCTTGTTCAGTCATTTTACGCTGTTGTGAATAGTACTTATTAATTTAGGCCAAGTTTTCCAAAAAACTTCACTTAATGTTCGTACTTTTATATATTCCCACTTATATAATTAAGGTAATACAGCTGAAAACTATTAAATCATTTAACAGCAAGTCATCTAACCAACAACTATTATTCAATCTTAAATAATTTGGCTAAATAAGCATTCACAAAAATATTATTCTTATCTAATAGTCTTCGAATAGTAAGAAAGTTAGATAATGATGGATACGATTTATTTAGTTTTTCTATATTCATTGAATGCATTTTCCCCCAATGTGGTCTGCCGTTATAGCTTTGAAGAATTTCTTCTATTCTATTAAAATACTCTTGATGATCCATTCCTTTATACATATGGATTGCGATATACGCTGAATCACGTATTGAAGCAGGACTTATTAAAAAATTATCTCCTTTTACAAATCGACATTCGATTGGGAAATGGACGTTAAATCGTTTATTTTTTATTTCTTCTTGTATTTCTAACGTCGCATCATTCATATATTCAGCTGGAATACTATATTCCATTTCATTAAATTTTACATTTCGAGTTGTTGAAAATAATTCATGGCTCGGTCCGACCATTCTTGAATTTGGAACACTTCTACCACTTATTTTACTAATTTGAGAACTACTTTTTGGGAAGTTTCTACTAAATTCACTTAATAACCAGAATGCTTTATTTTCAATGGTTGATACCTTCCATTTCTCAAATTTAAATGAATGTTTTTTCGTTCTAGTTTCATTCATTATCTTTACTTGAACATGATCAGAATAAGGGAATAAGTAAAACTCAAAATGTTCATTTTCTTTTTTCAAATTTAATAGATTACTATTAACTTCATCAATCATTATTTTTTTACTCTCATAACGATACGTTTTAGCAGGCTTTATTCTAATTTTAAATTTAACAACTATGCCAAGTAAACCTAAGGACACGCCAAATGCCCTATAAATATCTGTATTTTTTGTCTTTGAACAATCTAATAGATCACCTGATGGTAATACTACTGTCATCTCTTCGATTTGTGTAGATAAAATTCCGTGATCGATTCCTGTGCCGTGTGTACCCGTTAAAAATGCTCCTGCAATCGATTGAACATTAATATCCCCTAAATTTTCTTGCGAATATCCTGATTCGTATAATTCATTTCCTAACTGCTCAAGCTTAGTTCCAGCCCAAACTTCGGCAATTTGTTCCTCTTTGTTAATTGAAATTACGCCATTTAAATTATCTAGTGACATTAAATAGTCGTTTGTTGAAATTAGTGGAGTAAATGAGTGACTTGAACCTACTACTCTTATTTTCTTATTTTCCGAGTTAGCTTTTTTAACGAGGTTTACAATTTCTTCAATTGAGGATGGATACAATACTTGATTCGGTTTAAACTTTACACTTCCAGACCAGTTTTTCCATAACATATTTTTCATAGGAAGCACCCCCTATCTCCTCTGTATGTTGTGAACCGGTCGATAATCTTATTTTTACTTACTACATATAAATGAGAAAAACGCTCAGCAATTTCACCAGACTTACTTGGTCTAAATAAAATTGCTTCTCCTATTTTTAAATCTTCATGTCCTGAATAAAAAACTGGGGTTTGAACTTCACCAGCACCTTCTAGTGGCAATAAAGTACAATGATCTGGGGAATATGGAGTTGGTAATTTTTCTTTTCCTACAGCACCTGATGCGATAAATCCTCCACTTGTGCATGTAAAAATCTTATCCGCTGGTTTTCGAATGATTGGTAAAGCAAAGCCAATTGCTGGCTGATATTGAAAACTTCTGTATTCATCAAATAATGTTGGAGCGTAAAATCCTGAGCCCACTGTTATTTCAGTAACTACTTTCTCCTTTGTCGTCGAGTGAAGACTTCCAGTACCTCCACCATTAACAAACTCAAGATGGTAGCCATCTTTTTCAATGTATTTAACAATTTCTCTTCTTTTTTTCGCTATTTCACCTAATGATTTCGTCTTTAAAAACTGGATTATTTTATTTTTAATAATCTTATTTTTAGCATCATCACCAACACCCGCAATTTGCGCCTCATATCCCATAATTCCTTCTAAACGGACGTTCAAGGATTGCAAAATATGGGTTAGTAGCGGTACTAAATCTCTAGGTTCTTTTATTGGTGACCTTCTAACTCCAAAATGAAAACCAAAATATGATGTACTCATATCTATATCGATACAAAGTGGAATAATAATTTCATTTTTTGCTGCAATCTTTTCAATCATACTAATTTGTTCAGTCTGATCCACCATACATATGATTTTTTTACCCTTTTTTATTTGTAATGCAATTTTACTTAATCCTATTACATCAACTGTTGGATAACCAATTAATAAATTATCAAATCCATTTTCAGCAAGAAAATCCGCTTCATGGGGGTTATAACACATTAGCCCCTCATAACAAACATTGCTCTCTAAAATATAGTTTAAAACTTGTACACTACGAATTGATTTTGTAGCAATTCGTATTTTCTTACCGTTTGATTTAGCTGCAATATCATCCACATTTTGAACAAAAGCATCCCAATCTAAAAAAGCACAAGGCATAGACAATTTAGAAAATACCGATCGATCGACCATTTATTCACCTATCCCGTAGCATTTTATTATTAATTTATGCAATAAATTATTTAATAAGAATAAAAAAAATTACATAGAATACGCTCTATGTAACTTTTAATAGTCGATAAATCCTTTTAATATTTGACAGGTTAAAGGACAATTCAATCTCGCAGAGTTATTTGATTGGTTTAAACTAACATGTGACAAAGGTATTCCATACCATAAAATTTCATTATCAATCATAATGAAAGGTTGAACTTGGTCTTTTTTAATAAAACTTCTATTTTTTTGATTTTCAAAATGAGATTCACTTATAAATAGAATAGGTATCTCTACTTCATTAATAAGTTTTCGAATTTCCAAAGACATTTCAGATAAATTTGGCATTGAGACAATTATTTTTTTCTTAGCATTTTTTAAATCATCTACTAATTCATTTTTCAGGTCCATTGAATCATTTAAAAACAGTCTTAACCTCTTTGATATACTCTTTGAAAAAACCTTTTCAAACTCTTCTTTACTAACCTTGTATTCATTTTCCATTTGGAAATGAATTAACTTATTAATCGTCTTTTTTGAATTTGTTTTACTTTTTATAAATGGAATATCTGCAATATGAATAAATTTACCCCGAGCTCTAGTCAATGCAACATTAATTAACCTTTCACTGTTTTGATCTGTTAGTAGTAATCCAGGAGAATATTGTGGTTTCGTATCAACTGAATCAAAAATGATTACGTCGCACTCCGCTCCTTGAAATCGGTGAACTGTTGCGATTTGTATCGGTAATTCTCGATATTTTGTTTTCCCGATAATCTCTTTATGGAGTGCCGTAAGTAACTTTGCCTGTGCTCTATATGGCGTTACAATTCCAAGTGACTTGACCCCATCTACTATACTTGAAAGAATACATTGAATTGCAATAATCGCAGACCCTAAATTATATCTAGAATTGGTATTTGAATCTTTTAAAGCATAGGTTTTTAGAAATTGTGAATTTATTAAACTATTTGCTTGCATTGGAAATGGTTTATGTTTTGCGATTTCCTGTCTTTTTTTGACAGAAGGATGATCAAACACTAACGAATGATAGATTTCATTATTCGTAAATCCAGATATGGCCGGATGCATTCTCCTTTGCTGATTCAATAAAACTAAATTAATTAATGGTTCACCATTCTCTATCTTTTGGACAATACCAGTATGATGAAATAAATCTTCCTGTAACCACTTTTTAACATATTCATTATGAAAGCATGCTGCAATTGGTGGTAATTGTTTAAAATCTCCACATACAACAATTCGTTTCCCTAATGTTGAAGCAAAGGCGATTTGTGGTGTATATGCCATGCTAATTTCATCCACAATGACTAAATCGAACTGGCGTAAATAGATTAATGGATCAATTGAACATTTAGATAATGTAGTTCCGATCACTTTTGCTTGATCAATCAATTCTTTTTCTTTTTCACGAATTTCCCCTCGAATTTTATTTAACTTATTTTGAATTTTACTTAAATCATCTAATTCTTTTTTTGAAGCTGCTCCTCTTCTAGCTTTCCTTAGCATCGAGTGCTTTCGTTCATCTAAATTTTCTAACTCATATTGATTTATGCTTCCATTTACCTCAACAAGCTTTGAAGAAAGGACATCTTCGTGTTGTAATAACACTTCATCTTTTGTATAACCGTAGCGGACAATCTCGCCACTTTTCCATTTATCTTTCTTTTCTAATTCATGAATTACATTTTTCATTAAAACATCTACTGCAGCATTAGAATGAGCTATTACTAAAACTGACTTATTTTTTTCGTAATGTTTTAAAATGATATTAGTTAAATTATAAGATTTCCCAGTACCCGGTGGTCCCCATATATATGTTGTTGCATTATAAAACGAACGATAAATTAGCTCCTGCTTTGTTGAACTTTCTTTCTTCATTTTACTTAAATGTTTAGCAGTTGAATCAGCATTCATTAGCTTCATAATTCTTTTTTGTTTACTACGATAATCTTTTATTTCCTCAAGTCTTTCAATTAATTGATCTAGTAACTCCCATGGTTCATTAAAAAGTTCAGCATATGGAATCGTCGAATTAATTCTCTCATTTATTTTAATTTCAACTTGAGAGCCTTTAAATGACAATAATTCACCTTGATACTCTTGATTTTCTATTTTAATTCGAACCGGCGTTCCTTCTGGGACAAAAATTTCTGCATAAATCGTAAACAAGATAACCGTACTTTGTCCAATTTGGTATAGTGGAGTCCCCTTAGAAAGGGTATAACTTCTACCACCTTGAAATTTCAAATAATTGCGTTCCGCTTCAATTGCAGTTTGCCATTCTTTAATTAACTTATTTACGTCACTTAGTGTATTTACAATCATTTATTTCACCTTTTTAATTTTGAAATTGATAATTAAAGATTTCTCTATTGTCATCTATATTGCCATAATGAGCTCCCTTAAATTTTGAGATATCATTTTAACAAATAAATGCTCCTTTATTATGACTATAGAAAGTTTAAACTTTTATAGTAATTTACTTATCATACACTAGTTCATACTGTTT
>NZ_NTZO01000390.1 GCF_002559405.1 Bacillus sp. AFS001701
CTATTTTATTAGTTTTTTAATCTTCTATTTAGAAAGTTTATTATTTTCTAATTTTACCTTAAAAAATAGAAAATTCTGACAATTAGCTGCGAAGTAATTTGATCTATTGTCTTGTTTAAGTGATTTTTATGATAACACACTTATAAAAATATTCAAAGAAATTTTCGACTTTTTTTTCAATTTTTTTAAAATTATGTAGTAAATTCGACATATTACTGAGTACCTATTTATTCAGTTAAAATGAACTAAATGGCGTTTGTACCATAAGTAACAACGAATCTCTAGAAACTTCATATTTCTTAAGGTTGCAATTGTAATCAAACTAAATAATTAAATTTTTGTGTTTTTTCTTCAAAAATGAAATAAACCTCCTTATTAGAGGTTTATTTTTGGGTCTTTTTTATCATTTAATGTTCTTTTAAGTGACTTAGTGAAACTTCTTTATCATTTTGTGGTTGATCAAGAGGATAAATTCTAGCTGTCCCCTCATTTTTATTAACATGCTGAATATAAACAGGTACTCCATCGCAAGTTACATTAATCATACCAGGTGCAGCTACAATTTCTAATGCTCTTTCAGTATCCATCATAATACCTCCTTTAATAACTAACCTATTTTATTATTTACAAAGCAAAGTTAGAGTATTCATGAAAAATAGGAGCTTTTTTAAAGGATTATGTAATATAGGACAGGGAGGGAAATTGTTGGAGCAATTGTTTTAAGTTTTGCCCTGAATTACTTAACTCGTTTTTTTTCTTGTTGTATGATAGCAAAGAAAGCGAAAAATAAAATTGAACTACTCATAAATAGTAAACAAAGTAAACCAAAAAGTATTTGCATATTCGTACCTCCTTTTTATGATGAGAACAGCGTAAAGTATGGAACTAGTTTCAGAGCAAGAAAAAGTTTAGAAAAGGTGAGAAAATGTCTAATATTAAAGAAATTGCGAGGATTGCCGGCGTTTCGGTTACAACAGTCTCACGAGTTTTAAATGATGAACCATATGTTAGTGAGGAAAAAAGAAAAGCAGTCTTAAATGCAATTAAGCTAACTAATTACCAACGAAATCAAAATGCAGTCAATTTAAGTAAAGGAAAAACGAATCTAATTGGTGTTGTTATTCCGTTCTCGCATCATCCGTACTTTGGATTGCTAATTGATGGAATCGCAAATGAGGCGATAAAAAATAATTATAAGCTCGTACTATTTCAATCAAATTATGAAGAGAAGAGAGAAATAGAAGCATTAGAGATGCTACAGCACAAACAAATAGACTCACTCATTATTTGTTCTAGAATTTGTTCGATTGAAATGATTGAAGAGTATAAGCAATATGGACAGATCATATTATTTGAAGATACGAGAAATACAGAAGTTTCTTCAACCTTTATTGATCATTACAATAGCTTCATGATTGCATTAGAATATTTATATAAAAAAGGCCATCAAAAAATCGGTTATTGTATTGGTCGTAGAACAGGCATGAATAGTAAGCAAAGAGAGGCTGCCTATATTGATTTTCATAAGAAATATAATGAGCCAATAATTAGCGACTTCGTATTTGGCAATTGTTATTATTTCGAAGATGGTGAAAGAGTTGTCCAATCTTTGTTAAATTTACAAGAGAGACCAACAGCTTTGTTAGTAACAAGTGATCAAGTAGCTGCGGGTGTACAAACATGCTGTAATGATCATAGGATAGCTATTCCTCAAGATTTAGCGATAATAGGATTCGATAATCAACCTATTGCAAAAGTAATGAAGTTAACAACTGTCGAAATTCCATTAAGGGAAGTGGGTAGGAAACTTTTTATTCAAGCGATTAATTCTGAAATTACACAAGAAGAAATTGCGTTTAAATTAATCGAGCGGCAGACTGTATAATAAAAAAGCTAGTTAGGAACTAGCTTTTTTTCATGTCGTTGAATGGTGAAGTGCAAATAAAAAAGCCGGAACTGCAACTAAATCTGGTGAAGTGCAAATAAAAAAGCTGGAACTGCAAATAAATCAGAGGAAGTTCAAATAAAAAAGCACAATCTGCAAATAAAAAAGTGGTATCTGCAATAAAAATCAGCATAACTGCAAATAAAGTCTCGAAACATGATGGTATAGAGTAAATCCATCAAAAAAATAGAAGAAATAATAATAAACTACTGAGAAACAACCAAAACTAAACAAAATCCACTAACACCATATTAATACACAATAAATTTTCAAGGATTAGTCCAGAATATTTTTCAAAAAAATTTATTCAATAAAGTTAAACTATATGTTCGGACTATAACTCCAAAGTAAAAACTAATATAAAACTAGCTTTTGATAGACTGATTCCATAAAGATGACTGTTCCCTAACAACTTCCATAAATTTTCTAGCAGCACGTGATTGCCATCTGTTTTTATGCCAAGACATGATCGTAGATACACTTCCTAAATTTGTATCCCAATGTATGACTTTTAGTTTTTGTTGTTGCATTTCATTTTGAACTGCCACGAGTGGGAGTATGGATATACCAAGTCCACACATAACACATTGTTTAATTGCCTCAACACTCCAAAATTCCATTCCAGTCTCAGTTGCGATTCCTTTGCCTCTTAAAAATGCTTCAAAATAATCACGATAACTACCTTGTTCTGTAAGAATTATATTTTCATTCGCATTTAGTGTAAACGTTGAAAGTGTTCTAGTATCAGAAGTTGGAGGTAGCAAAATGACAAGTGGTTCTTCAATTAATGTTTCCGTATACAAATCTGAATCAGTTAATGGAGCCTGTAGGAAGAAACCAATATCCAGATCTCCTCGACGTAATTCATCTTGTAATTCCCAACATGAACCAGATTTCATCATAATATTTACTTTCGGGTTTTGTGATCGAAATGCTTGGATAATTTGTGGAAGACGATAGATTGTTAAAGATTCAGGAGCGCCAATTTTTAACGTGGATACTTCTTCATTTTCCATTTGGAATACATCTTTTGCTTTTGTATAGAGCTGAATCATTTCGATTGCGTGAACTAAAAAGTTCTCACCGACCTCAGTCAGATGGACCTTTTTACCTATACGGTCAAATAAAGGTACCCCTAACTCTTGCTCAAGTGCTTGTATATGTGCAGTAATTGTAGATTGTGCATATCCGAGATGGACCGCAGCTCTAGAGAACCCGCCCATATCCACAATTGACTTAAATGTAATTAAATGACGGATTTCCATAATAGCCTCCTAAGTATCGGATTTTCCGATGGTTTATATCATAACTATTCATTTTACCGATGTTAGATCGGTTCATATAATTAAAGTATACGATATTACAATTTGTTTCAATAACTATTGGAGGGATATTAATGAGGAACCGAAAAATTGGTTTTCTTTTACTCAGCGGGTTAATGATTGGACCTATTTTAGGTTCGGGAATTATTATTTTACCACCTGCAGTGTATGAAACTGCTGGTAATTATGCTATTTTTGCTTGGGTTCTTATGCTTGGTTTAAGTTTAATATTTGCACTAATGTTTGGTAAGCTAAGTTTGTTGATTCCAGGGGATTCTGGAGTGCCATTAGCAGTTGAACGTGCATTTGGTACACAAATAAAAAACCTTTCAGCTATTTTCTTTTTACTTGCAGTTTGTTTTGGACCAATTGCAGTTACAGGTACGGCAGGGCATTACTTGCAACTACTGACGAATCAAAGTTTCTTCAATGAAAAGTGGCTAGCTTTAGGAATACTATGTTTTGTTTATATGATTTTAACTAGAAGCATTGCCGATGTTGGAAAATTTGCCTTTTTTATGTCTAGTTTCATTGTAGTGACACTTATAGTTGGCAGTATTCATACATTATTTACAGTTGACGGGAGCTTTACTTTATCGAATCCGATTACTGTTTCTGATTTTGGAGAAAGTTTACTTTTATTATTTTGGGCTTTAATCGGGTGGGAGGTCATCGGTAGCTATTCTTTAGAAGTAAAAACGCCAGAACGAACAATTCCTAGAGCAGTAGTCTTAAGTTTCTCGATTATAGCAATAGTAAGTTTAACCGTTGCATTTGCTTTCCAGTGGATTCATTCAAAAAATGGAAATATGATGGATCAATCATTAGCACCGTTACTTCAGAGTTTATTTGGAAGTTGGTCAACTCCTATTATTTCATCAATTACAATTGCTCTTTGTATTAGTACGGTTCTCCTAGTAATAGGAGCAGTATCACGACTAATCGCCGATCAAGCCAAAAACGGTTTACTACCTTCATGGCTCTCTTTTAAAAATAAAAATAATGTAGCAACTCGATCGTTATTTAGTTTGTTTTGCATTCACATAATTGTATTTATTCTTTATTTTAATGACTTCCTAAGCATTCAAACACTTGTAGCAATTGCAAATGCATTCTTCCTATGCAACGCTTTACTAGGAGTATTGGCATGTTTGCGATTATTTGATTCCGGATTTTTTAAAATTGGTTCATGTATTCTAGCAATTTGCTTTTTAGGAATACTTTTATTTTCTTCACCGGTCATTTTAATATTGATCATATTAGTCTCAGTGTACTTTATTTGGCTACAAAAAAGAGATTCAAAACAACATGAAAAAATTCTACAAATAGGAAATGGATAATGGATTAGAAAGGAAACTTCTATTAAAAGAAGTTTCAGAGTGTTGAAATATAAAATGGTCAATAGGGAAAAATGACATTGAATGAAACATTTATTTAATGATGAA
>NZ_NTZO01000391.1 GCF_002559405.1 Bacillus sp. AFS001701
GGGGAACAATTTTTGAAAATCTATCATTTATTAGCATTTATTCCATTTATTGCTATTCTAGGCTTTTCATCTTGGGCAAACCACGTTGAGCCATTTGTACTGGGAATGCCTTTTCTCCTTTTTTGGGTTGTACTTTGGACTGTTTTTTCAACACCAGTTATGTGGATTATCTTTAAATTAGATTCGGCTAATAAGGGGGACAGATAAGATGAATAGTGCATTAATTATAATTTTTCTTTTTCTTGCAGTATCGATTTTTCTAGGGGTACAAGCTAGGAAAGGAAAAGACATGAATCTTGAGCAATGGAGTGTTGGAGGCAGAGGATTTGGTACTATTTTCGTCTTTCTCTTAATGGCTGGTGAAATCTATACAACCTTTACGTTCCTAGGTGGAAGTGGTTGGGCTTATGGAAAGGGAGGTCCAACCTACTATATCACTGCTTATGGTGCACTTGCTTATATTATGTCTTATTGGTTGCTTCCAAAAATATGGAAATATGCTAAAGAAAATAATTTAATGTCTCAACCGGACTTTTTCGCAAGTAAATACAAAAGTAAAGCCCTTGGCGTTTTAGTTTCACTAGTTGGTGTATCTGCTGTAATTCCCTACTTAGTTCTACAGTTAAAAGGATTGGGAAGCATTGTTTCGGAAGCTTCTTATGGAATGATTTCACCAACCTTTGCAATTTGGATAGGTGCAATTTCAGTGACGATTTATGTAATGATCTCTGGTATCCATGGATCTGCATGGACTGCAGCGTTAAAGGATATTATGATTCTTGGTGTTGTTCTTTTTCTAGGAATCTATCTACCTATTCATTATTATGGTGGATTTCAAGCGATGTTTGAGGCAGTTGATAAAGCTAAACCAGGTTTTTTAAGTCTCCCAAAAGAGGGATTAAGTGTATCTTGGTTTAATTCTACGGTTCTTCTAACAGCTTTAGGATTTTATATGTGGCCGCATACTTTTGGCTCTGTTTATTCAGCTAAAAGTGAAAACGTATTTCGTAAAAATGCGATTATCATGCCTTTATACCAACTTGTATTGCTATTTGTGTTTTTCGTTGGATTTGCAGCAATCCTTCAAGTTCCTGGACTACAAGGTCCGGATGCTGATCTGTCTTTATTAAAATTAAGTAAACAATCTTTTAACCCGTGGTTTGTTGGAATCATTGGTGGAGCAGGGGTACTGACGGCAATCGTGCCTGGCTCGATGATTCTAATGGCATCTGCTACTTTAATATCAAAAAATATTTATAAAGTGTTTGTACCAACAGCAACAGAAAAGCAGGTTGCAGTTTTAGCTAAATACCTAGTTCCTGTGGTTGCTTTATTCGCAGTTTATTTCACATTTAATGGTGGAACTACATTAGTAACTCTGCTTTTAATGGGATACAGTCTAGTTACGCAATTGTTCCCAACACTTGTCTTTAGTTTAATGAAAAAGAACTTTGTAACGAAGCAAGGTGCATTCGCTGGTATTCTTACTGGAGCTGCAACAGTTACTTATGTCACTATAAGTAATACAACAATCGGTTCATTATTCCCAGCACTGCCTCAATATATTAAAGATTTGAATATCGGTGTGATTGGCTTAGTTGTAAATCTTGTATTTTTAGTCGTTGTAAGCTTACTGACTAAAAACATAGCGGTTCAAAGCAAAAAAGAAATTGTAGCTTAAATAAGATTTACTTTGTAACAAGGGGTTGATTGATTTAATCAACTCCTATTTTTGGTGTAGGCATTCTTAAAAATCTAGGAGATTTACGAAGTTAGGTTTTTATCTTTGACCTCTTCAAAACTTTTAAAGTATCTGGAACTTGCTTTATAAAGAGCTAGTCCTATAATTGTTCCAATTGTATTTAGTATTAAGTCATCAATATCACATGATCTGTAGTTATAGCCAAGGAACAGCCCGGAGGTAGCTTGAATTAATTCGATTACTAGACTTAATGTAAAACCTATTAAAATCGTTTTTCTGTTTGTTATTTTGAAAAATAGAATAGGGAATGCAAAACCTAGTGTATGAATAATAAAACATTACCAGCAATTTGTTTTAGAACAATTGAAATTGAGCCATAACAGATGGTATCTATGATCGATTTAAAGGGAATTAAATTATGATGATATCCCAACTGATCTTCTATCATTACTTGAATTAATTTTTTGATAGGGGAATGGAAATAAAGTGAAATTAATAAGGCATGTAAAGTAAATACCAAAGATTAACCATAAAGAAGTTTTAGGAGAGTTATTGAACCTTTTAGAAATTGATATCCAAAAAATAGGATAAAAAAAGTAGAGATGATTATGCTAGGATATAAGAAATTTAACATTCAATAGTACCAGCCTTTCATAATACCAGACATAATAAATTAGGGATCCAGAACCTTGAATATTATAAATTAGAATATTTACCCAAGTTTCCAATCGTTTTATTACATCTAGAGAATATCATACTTGTATAGTTTTCTATCATCATTTTTATGTCGAATTTTAGAAACTTATAAATTAATTTGATTAGATCAAGAAATTTTCTTAGTAACAAAAGATGTAACATAACGATTGTTACCAGCTTTTAACCCAATTCCCCCAAATGGATATTTATAGCTAAAAAGATTGCAAAAATAGAGAAACCCTAAGAAAACCACCATTTATAGGTGGTTTTTCTATTTGAGCAATATAATATTGGCCTATTTAACATAGATTTCTTCTGAAATTAGCGGTATCAAACTGTAAAATTCAATAAAATCAAGGCAAAAATAACCCAAGTTTAAATCAAAGGGAAATCAATTTTAATTGTAGAATTTTTCATTTATTGAGTTGGAATCATTTGAATTTGGTCAGTTGGTTTTTAGGAAGGAGATTACATACGCAGTTATAAACGATTAATTCAGTGAAAAATCATTATTTAATCAGAAAAAACAATATTGATACTTTTTTTCAAAATTAAAATCACATCAACACTTAATATAATTAAACTAGATCAGGAAAAGGAACATCTTAGAGTATGGAGGAAGTTATATGAAAATTGAACAATTAAGTCATCTTTGTGGAGTTTTAGAAAGTGGTTCCTTTACGATTGCAGCACAGAAATTTTTTATTAATGAAGCTGATATGAAAGAATCAATCATTAGTTTAGAAATTGAATTCGGCATAAAGCTAATTGAGTGTGACGACGAATCTAAAGTGGTGCATACATTTGAATGTTTACAAATTATTTCACATATAAAGGAAATCGTAAGGAATTGTCGCGAAATAGAAGAGGAAATTAAATCCTTACATAAAAAACCTTCTGTTAATACAATGTATGATGTAAGTATGTTTTAACTCTTTATAGTTTTAAATAAGGACCACATACTAATTGATTGGGTCTTTTTAGAATAACTCTTACTTTTCAAATATACGGCAAAAAAGAAGGCTACAAATTCAGTAGCCTTCTTTTAATTTGTCTCATAAATAATTTTCCCTGTTCTGGAGGTATCATAATCTCCTAAAGAATCAACCTCTGATTGAAACTGATTTGAAGATAAAATTTCTGTGACAATTCTGATCAGTCGTTCATTTGCAGGGGTTTTTAAGATAACCAGGTCATATTGTTCTGTGATTAGTGGAATAAAATCAATTCCTACAATTTTAGCAGCTTTTTCAATTCCGACTCCAACATCTGCTACCCCAGTAGAGACGGCGGAGGCCACGCTTAAATGATTGCTCTCTTCATGATCATATCCATTAATCTTTTTAGAAGATATTTCGTTGATACGGAGCTGTTCATCGAGAAGTATTCGCGCACCCGAACCTTTCTCTCTATTTACAATCTTTATATCTTCGCGCTCTAAATCTTTCCAAGAGTTAAGATTTAAAGGGTTACCTTTTTTAACGTATAAACCTGCTTTCCTAGATAGCAGATTAAATAAGATAAATGGGTGTCCCACTAAAATTTTATTAAGATATGGTAGATTATACTCTCCTGTATCTCCGTCAAAAAGATGAAGGCTAACGATGTCACATTCTCCATTATACATAGAAATAAGACTGTTTAAGCTTCCAGTAAAAGATCTTAAAGATTTATAAGTTGAGTTTTTCTCAATCTGTTTACCGAGCATATCTAAAACTAAATCTTGGCCACTAATAACAACATGATTTGATTCTTTTGGATCGCTTCTGCGAGGTTCAGAAACAGAGGCAGGCAATGTGGTGTTCTGATTGGTTTTATTGTTTTTTATGTAATTATCCAAGTCATTTGCTGCTATTCTCATCTGTCTTCCTACACGGAATACAGGTAATTCACCTTTTTTGACAAGGTCATAAATGGTTAATTTCGATACTTTTAAAAACTGTGACACTTCTTCGATTGTATAGGAAAGTTCCATCGTCATTTACATCCCTCCATTTCCTATTTTAACTCAATGCCTTTTAAAAAGCATATTCCTAGTAAATTTAATGAAAATTTTAAAATTCTATTTCTTGTTTAGTTATAACTAAATATAATTAGATATAACTAGTTATATTTTAAAAAGGAAGGCAGATGAATAATGAAACGACTTTATTCTTTATTTTTATCGATAAT
>NZ_NTZO01000392.1 GCF_002559405.1 Bacillus sp. AFS001701
TACGTACCTCTTTTCGGTTTTGAAAATAAACATTTTTATTATTTTCTAATAAGGTTTGGACGGCAAAAAATTGCTCCTTTGTTATGATAGCCTCATGTGCATTTTCAATAAAAACCTCATCAATAATTTTATTATGAATACGTCTTTTAGCTTGTATGGCTCCATAATAGACAGGATTCGTACGTAATTGGCTAATATGTGATGTAGTAAGGATTTTACCTTGTCTACTCCTCCAATTTAACCTATTTAATTGCCGTGCTATTTCATTTACCGAAACTCGTTCTAACGACTTATCGAAAATTAGGCGAATGATCTTCGCTTCCTCTTCAATAATTTCTAATTTTTTTTCTGAATTTTTACGATATCCAAGTGGGGTCTTATTACTCATTACCCATTTTCCTTGCTCCGCTGCTGCTAATCTACCTCTTGATAACCGCTTCTTTATCTGCTTATATTCAAAATTAGCCAATACTGCTTGAAATGAAAATAACATTTCATTTGTTTCCTGGGATAAATCTATTTTACCTTGTGGGGTTAATATTTTAATATCATTTAAGATTAATACTTGCTTTATTTGTTCCGCATGTGCATTATCACGCGAAAGACGATCTATATCCATAATAATTAAAAAATCAAATTCATGTATTTTCTTAAGCAATAAATTCAATTGTTCACGATCCGTATTGACACCACTCGAAATTTCCTGAAAAATGATATATTTTAAATTATGCTGATTGGCAAGCTTAATCAAAGCATTTTTATGATTAAGAAGAACTTCATCTACATCTTTTTGCTCTTCATTTCTTGAGAGTCTGAGATAGATAGCAGCTAACATGTAATCACCTTAGCATTATGCATTTTACGTAAGTGATGAAATCCCAATAAAAATAGAAAGTTTATATTTGTTATCTTACCGACAGTACCATATAACGTAATCACGACAATATCATTTACGTTATATTTTGGTTGTTTTTTCTTTGTCATACTTCTTACCTCCTTCTCCATACGTCGTGACTAATTCGTTTTTACTGTATACTATGCAACCAATAGATAATTGTCTGTCATTTTCAAAGTAAATAAAAAAAGGGATTAGCCTATTTTATAGGTAAGAAATTAATAGCTAGTTTCAGAAATGGTAGAATCAATAAATTAATGGGATATTTTGCAATAAAAAAAAGATGCAACTTAGTAAACTAAGTCCCATCTTATTGATCTTCTAAATATAAGTTCCATGCTTCATCAAAAACGCTCATCGATTGATGGAAAGTTCCATCAAATTCTAAATACGAGCTAATTTCATCATAGTTTGAAGAATGTTTTGGAAATGAGTGATCATTAAAAAGATGATCTGCCAATATTCCAATTTCATTAGGAATTTTATAGTTTCTATGCTTCATCATATAGTGGTAAAATGACTTTCTCATGATTCTCCCTCAGTTTTATTATTTATTTTGTCTCTTTTTCTAAAAATATTGTTACTTTTTGAATACGCTTTATACAATAACAGAGTTATTTTATATTTTAAAAATACTCGTTCTATGACGAGAAGTCAAAATAATTTCTTTTTAATAATCTCGGCTGCTTCATTAATTCATCAAATGTGACTGAAACCGGAAGTAATTTTGTTGAAATGAGAAATAACTGATCTTCTATTGATTTGACCATATCTTCCTTTTGATAGGTAAATTTACACTGATCACAATGAAATGATGGTACTCCTGTAATTGTGATTGCTCGGGAACCATCCGGTAATTCCCAATGTACAACTGCTTTAGTTTCCTGTACATTCTCCTCACCGCACCAATCACATTTTAAAGTATTATTCATCTTTCTTTACACTTCCATCCATTTTTTGAATTTGTGATTGAAACTTTTTCTCTTTTAGTTCATCCCTTTTTTCTCGTTTATTTTTTAATGAACTATGAGTTGGATCTGTTTGATATTGTTCTCTCTTTTTCATTCTTTCTAAATCTGAAGGAATAAGACTTTGCACCTGATCATTCATGATACTAGCAATACCAACCTTAGCTGCCTTATTTAAATAATCAGGGTAAACTAGTGAAAAATAATCTTCTGCTGTATCCTCTTTATAATTTTCAGGCTCTGGATAGGATGTGATGACACCCTCAAAATTCCTTAGTACGGTTTTTTTACTGCTTTGAGAGACGAGATAGTTTGGTTGAAGTGAGATTTTACCTCCTCCTCCTGGTGCATCTACTACAAAAGTAGGTACAGCATAACCAGATGTATGCCCGCGTAACCCCTCAATAATCTCCAACCCTTTTGCAACTGGTGCTCTAAAATGACCAATTCCTTCTGATAAATCACATTGATAAATATAATATGGTCTGACTCTTATTTTTACTAAATCATGCATTAACTTTTTCATAATCGGTACGCTGTCATTAATACCTGTTAAAATAACGGATTGGTTCCCAACTGGAACGCCAGCATTTGCAAGCATTTCACATGCTTTTTTTGCTTCTTCGGTTACTTCGATGCTCGTATTGAAATGTGTGTTTAACCATACAGGATGGTATTTTTTTAATATTTCACATAAGTTTTCAGTAATTCTTTGTGGGAAAACTACGGGGGCTCTAGTGCCAATTCTAATAATTTCCACATGATCAATTGCTCTTAAATTTTTTAAAATATATTCCAAAATATTGTCATTTATTAATAAACCGTCTCCACCTGAAATAAGTACATCTCTTACTTCTTCATTATCACGTATATAGGCGATCGCTTCATCTAATTGTTTTTTCGGTACTCCCATACCAATTTGACCTGAAAATCGACGTCTTGTACAGTAGCGACAATACATTGAACATTGATTTGTAACTAAAAAAAGCACTCGATCTGGATATCGATGAGTTAATCCAGGAACTGGACTATCATCATCCTCTCCTAGTGGATCTTCCGAATCATATTTTGTTTTATTTAATTCTTTACTAATTGGTACAGATTGCATTCTAATGGGACAGCGTGGATCAGTTGGATTCATTAATGAAGCATAGTAAGGCGTAATATTTAAAGGAATTGTTTTAGTTGATATTCTTACCCCTTCTTCTTCATCCTTCGTTAAATCAATCACTTGTTTCAAGTCATCTAATGTTCTGACTGTATTCGTTAATTGCCATAACCAATCGTTCCATTGTTCATCCGTAACATCTTTCCATAGTGGAATATCTTTCCAATATCTTTGAGGTTTATAAAGCTGATTTTTCATTTATGGTCCTCCTTGTTTAATAGGACAATTTAAATTTACTAAATTAAGTAAAGGTTTCTAGTTATATACCTACTTCTTTATATGCACTTAATAAAAAGTTGGTGAAAAGAGTAAAGCTTAAAAACAGTATGAATTCTGTGTAAAATGAAATAAACCGACTAACTAATCGTTAGTCGGTATCTGTGGCTGACGCTCAATAGTTTTTAGAAAGTTACAAAAGACGCACCGATGATAATTAATAAAATAAACAATACAACGATTAACGCAAATCCTCC
>NZ_NTZO01000393.1 GCF_002559405.1 Bacillus sp. AFS001701
ACTAAATTTTGTTTTCCCTATAGACCGTTTTATATTTCAACACTCTGAATGAAAAAAGCAGACACTAGTCTGCTTTTTTCATTGATATCTATGATTTAAACTTGCTGTAGGGGGAGTATGTTTTACTGAATAAAACTTATTTAATGATTGATCTACATAGACCCAGCCCTTCCAGCCTAAGTGTATTGTATCTTTTAAGAAAAACTCATCGTATTCATGTGAAGAAAAATCAGCTACTTGGAATCCAGCATCTTCAATTTGTTTTCTTACTTTTTTGTAATAAACTTCTCTACCTTCTTTTGGAAATCCAGCGTAATCATACCATGGTCCATTTACGGGAACAGAAATAAACAACGCTTTTGTGTGCTCTTTTTTTAATAATGCTAATACCATTTGAAGGTCATCATATTCTGGTGATACACCATAGTTACTATTTCGTTTATAATTTTTTAAAGCTGGAAGACGATTTTGAATGTGCTTTATATAGTATTTATTAATTATACCGAAATGGTTAGAAGTTGACTCACGTTTGCCAATTTTATCAGCAACTTGTGCTACCCGATCCCAGGATAAATCTTCATATTTTGATTTTTTTAATCGGAAGTTTTTATCAGGATCCATTATAACGGTCTCAAAAAGATCTTTCTTTTCAAGTATTTTTAAATAGGTGTAAGCTAACGGTTTTTCAGCCATAGCCTTGAACTTAATTTTTTTGCTATTTGAAATAAATGCATTTAATTGAGTTACTAATAAAGAGTCTTTTTTGATAATAGATAGCGTTAAAAGTCTCTTTGCAATTTGTCTCTTTACAGAACTATCAATTGTATTATTAAAAATGAATGAATAAGTTTGAAGCGCAGAATAATTAGGTGAAAAATGAGTATCGTCAATGCCATGTGGAATAAACCACTGTGGAGATAAAACAAACACAATTTTTCTATTTTTTATTCCATCACCTAAAGATGCTAAGTCAAGAAAATGAACGAGACTTTGTGATCCTCCTCGACCAATTAGATAAGGAGTAAATGCATTTTTTTCTCCCATAAAAAATCTAGAAGGATGGAAGGGGTCTCTTCTAGCAAGTTCTGAAGACCCGAAAATAGGTAGGTATTTTGGGTCTTTTAACATTTTATCTTGAAGCAAGGTCCCTTGAAATGTTTCAGGGTTTAAAGATGCTGCTGTATTATTTAATCGTTCTTTTGTAATAAATAGTTCGTAAAAAGAATTTGGAAGATACAAAGCTAGTAAAAAAATGAAAATAGCTGTTATCATCCCAAAAAATTGAACTTTTTTCATTTTCTAGCCTCTAAAATCGAAATGATTTTATTTGGTGTTGCCCACTCCTCACGATCGAAGTCAGAAATAGTCACGTTAATACCAAGTTGTTCTTCGATTTCAACTAATAAGCTAACTGTACCGAATGAATCTAATAGTCCTTCTTCAAAAATCAAAATATCTGGGTTTTCAATCACTTCATCTGTATTACATAAATCTGTTAAAATTTTTAAAACTTCTGCTCTTAAATTTTCCATTATACTAATTCTCCTTTAGTTAACTAGATGTCCTGAAAATATTAAAAATCCGAAACAAATAAAATGGAATGTAATAATAACCGCTAATACATGTGTTAGCTTAGTATTTTTCCACATCTTTTTTTTCTTATTGAATTGTTCAAACCAATCAAAACTACACATCAATATGGCTTGGTATAAACCATAAAGTAGGTAATTAATTTGGATTCCGTGCCATGCACCCATTAGTAAAAATAAGGTAGTGTAACTGATATAAGAAATATTTCTTCTATTTTTTATCAATTTTTTCTTAGTCAGTAAGAAGACCATTCTCATATATACATAGTCACGAAACCAAAATGATAAGCTCATATGCCAGCGATTCCAAAAGTCCTTTATATTCCGACTAATGAATGGCATATTAAAGTTTTCAGGTGTTTTAATGCCTACTAAATAACTAACGCCGATTGCAAATGCACTATAACCAGCAAAATCAAAAAATAAGTACAGACTATATGCATACATATACGTTAGATTTGAGACAAATGTATGCCCTAATGCAAACTGTGTTTCAAGAATATGAACGTTAATTAAATAACCAATTATATATTTATAGAGAAAACCAATAAAAATTTTATGAACACCAATTTGAAAATACTCTCTGTATTCAAAAGCCGTTAGCTTTTTTTGACAATCTTGTTGAAATCTCCTAAAACGATCAATTGGTCCAGAAGAGATCGTCGGAAAAAATAATAAAAACTTTAAGAAATCGACAATCTTTATTTCCTTTATACTGTTGTCGCGAATTTCAATAATGACTTGTGTTGTTTTAAATGTTAAATAGGAGATTCCTAAAAAGCCTACAAGTGTAGTAGTTTCAAAAATCGGTGAAATCTTTACAATCAATAAAGGTAAAATTGATAGAAAAACACTTAAGTAATAAACAGTTGAATGGTTCGCATTCTTCCGATAAACAATATAACCTTTTATTAAACTAACTACCCAAATTATATAAGCAACTAGATAGAAGGTTTGTATTTTAGAAGAGGAAAAGACTAATAATAAAAACACAAAAGAAAGAAATGTTGTGTAGTTAGTTGATCTTCTTCCTAAAAATCCTAATATGACTGCTGGGATTAGCAGAACAAATAAAATACCGAAAAACGTAAAACTACTGTATGGAATCATTGGTATGTTTGCTCCAATAATTTTTTTCGATCAACTTTACCGTTCGTTGTCATTGGTAAACTTTGTAAAAAACTAAATTTTCTTGGAATCATATAAGTCGGCATATATTTATTTAATTCTTGTTTTAAAAATCGTGTTAAATGATATTCCTTTTCGAAATCGTGTTCTTTAACGAGTACTAAGCAATGTAAATCTATACACTTACCATCCTTCATCTCTGGTAAGATAACTGCAGAATGAACCAATGGTAGTCTTCTAATGTTATTTTCAATGTCCTCAATTTCAATCCGATAACCGTGTAGCTTCACTTGGAAATCAATCCTACCTTTATAGAACAATAGTCCTTGATGAAAGTAACCAGAATCACCTGTTTTATAGGCGAGCATGCCATTTATTTGATAGTAGGCTGCATCAGTTTTTAACTGATTATTAAGATACCCTTTACTAACGCTTGGACCAGCTATAATAATTTCCCCTGTTTCACCATCTGGAAGTGGGTTCCCCAATTCATCCATAATGTAAATGATTGTATCGTCTTTTGGCGTGCCAATCGGTAATGGGGAGTATTGGTTTATGACTTCCTTAGTGATCTGGACGAATGTTACAGCTACTGTCGCTTCTGTTGGACCGTAAGTATTATAAATCTCTGCTTTAGGAAATCTAGATAAAAGCTGTCCAGCACTATTATTCGATAGTACTTCACCACAGAAAAGAAAAGTCTTTAAGTTTGGTAGTAACAATTCGCTGAAATTTGGATTCATCATACACATTTCTATAAATGAAGGGGTAGAAGTCCAAATCTCAATATCACTTTCTAATAAATAATCGAATAACGCTTTTGGTCGCTCAATCAAAGATTTTTCAACAGCAATGAGTGTACCACCGGATATTAACGATGGATATAAATCCATTACTGATAAATCAAAAGAGAAAGGAGCTTGGTTTAAAAAGCGTTGTCCATTATGGATATTAAAATCTTTCAATATCCAATTGGTAAAACTACGTAAGTTTTTTTCAGTAATTTGTACGCCTTTTGGATCTCCAGTACTGCCAGAAGTATAGATAATATAAAATGTATCATCATTTTTAACATTGAAATCAGTTAAAGATTTGACTAGATTTGTAGAATCAATAATCTTCTGTAGTTCTCCAAAATTTATGATATTAATGGATTCAAATTCTAAAGTAATTTCTTTTGGTGTAATTAATAAAGTTGCACCAGAGTTAGTAATCATTTTTTTGAGTCTTTCAAAAGGAATAGACTCATCAACGGGAATATAAGCACAACCTGCTTTTACACTTCCTAAGAAAATGGAAATCATTTCTGCCTGCATATGTCCATATACAATAATGGGCTTATTCGTAAAATTATTTTTAATCATCCAGCTAGCAATCGCATCTGATTGTTGCTTTAAATTTTTATATGTTAACGAATAATCACTATTTTGAAATGCGATAGTGTCTGGGGTGTTAATTGCCCAATAATCTATTTGTTCAATAATTGATTTCATCAGTTCACGTCCTAAAAATCGTTATATATAAAGGTCCCTGTAAATGAATCTTTAAATCCATATAAGTAGAGTAGTGCAAGTAAAATTGATAAATAAAACGCAGTGTAAAATAAAAATCTTAAAGTCTTTGAACGGAAAATATGGATTTTACCCATTTGTTTTCACCTTTCTTAATTTTTAGCTAGACGTATTATAACACCGAAAAAAAGATGAAAAATTAACTATACACCTTTTAAAATTAGAGACAGATAATA